>NZ_JAVRKK010000057.1:0-12921 GCF_031962545.1 Candidatus Igneacidithiobacillus taiwanensis | reverse complement strand
TCTGGCACTCCTGCGCCAGGGTTATGTGGTCTACAGCAATGCCGCCAAGGAGGAGATGCTGGGGGTGCAAGGTGCGACCCTCGCACGCCACGGTGCCGTTTCGGAAGCGGTGGTGGAAGAGATGCTCGAAGCCGCTCTCGGGCAGGCAGAGCTCGCGGTGGCGGTGAGCGGCATTGCCGGGCCGGGTGGAGCGGTGGCGGGCAAGCCGGTGGGTACCGTTTGCCTTGGCTGGGCAACACGCGAGCAACAGCGGATCTGCACTCTGCACTTTGCCGGCGATCGTTGGGCGGTCCAGTATGCCGCTGGCAGCGTCGTACTCGGTGGCTTGCTTACCTTACTGGCGGAAAAGGCTGGGGTATGAGATTGCGGCAGCGTTGGGGAGATTGGTCTCACTGCAGGCCTCGGGTAGAATGACCGAATATTCGCTCGAGGAGAGGCAAATCATGGATGACCAACGCAGCAAGGCCTTGGCGGCGGCCTTGTCCCAAATCGATCGGCAGTTTGGTAAAGGCACCGTCATGCGCCTTGGCGAGCAGAGCGCCATCAAAGACATTGCCGTGTATTCGACGGGCTCCCTTGGTCTCGACCTGGCCCTTGGCGTTGGTGGCCTGCCGCGCGGGCGAGTGGTCGAGATCTATGGCCCGGAATCCTCGGGCAAAACCACCCTGACCCTGCACGCGATTGCCAGCTGTCAGGCCGCAGGTGGGACGGCGGCCTTCATCGATGCCGAGCACGCCCTTGACCCTGGCTATGCGCAAAAGCTCGGCGTCGATCTCGAAAACTTGCTCATATCCCAGCCCGACACTGGCGAGCAGGCCTTGGAAATTGCCGATATGTTGGTGCGCTCTGGTGCGGTAGACCTGATCGTGATCGACTCGGTCGCTGCCCTTACCCCCAAGGCGGAAATCGAAGGAGAAATGGGAGATTCCCACGTCGGCCTGCAGGCGCGGCTGATGAGTCAGGCACTGCGCAAGCTCACCGCTAATATTTCGCGCACCAATACGCTGGTCATCTTCATCAACCAGATTCGCATGAAGATTGGTGTCATGTACGGCAGCCCGGAAACCACTACCGGCGGCAATGCCCTCAAGTTCTATGCCTCGGTGCGCCTTGATATCCGTCGTGTGGGCGCCATCAAAAAGGGTGACGAAGTAGTGGGCAACGACACCCGCGTCAAAGTGGTCAAGAATAAGGTGGCGCCACCATTCCGCGAAGCGGAATTTGCGATTTATTATGGCGAGGGTATTTCGCGGCTGTCGGAGTTGGTGGATCTTGGCGTCAAGTTCGATATCCTCGAAAAAAGCGGTGCTTGGTACAGCTACGGTGCAGAACGAATCGGGCAGGGCAAGGACAACGCTCGCCAGTATCTCAAAGAGCATCCGGAGCTTGCCAAGGCTATCGAAGACAAGGTACGCGCTGCGGCTCTGGGCCACCCCTTGGCCTTTGCAGAGGAAATGCCAGGGCTCGCCGAAGCCGAGGAATGAGCGAAGCCGAAAGCGCTGTCGAGGCGGCCGCCCTGCGCTTGCTGGCGCGGCGGGAATACGCCCGGGCGGAGCTGCGGGCGCGCTTGCTGCGTCAGTTTGCCGCGGAACTGATCGACCCGGTGCTTGCCGGTTTGGAAGAACGCGGATATTTGAGCGACGCCCGATTTCGGGCTGCGCGTATGCGCAGTCGGGCGGCGCGCGGGCAGGGGCCCTTGCTGGTGGCCAATGACTGGCGCGCAAGTGGGGCGGGGGAGGATCGCGCCCTGCTCGACGAGGTCGATTGGCTGGCGCTGGCGCGGCAGCTCCTGCGCAAACGTTTTGGCGACGAAGCACCCACGGACCGCAAGGAGTGGACGCAGCGGGCGCTTTTTTTTGCAGCGGCGCGGGTATCCCGCAGAATTGATTCGCAACGTATTGAAAAATTGGGAAGTCATTGCAGATGGGGATTGACCCCGCTGCCTCAGCCACAGGGAGTCGCATGAAGTCAGCAGCCATCCGTTCCGCCTTTCTGGACTTTTTTGCCAGCCAAGGGCATCAGATTGTGCCCAGCAGTCCCCTGGTCCCGCGTAACGACCCGACGCTGCTCTTCACCAACGCCGGTATGGTGCAGTTCAAAGACACCTTCCTCGGCCTCGAGTCGCGCCCCTACCAGCGCGCTGTCAGCACCCAGCGCTGCATGCGGGCGGGGGGCAAGCACAACGACCTCGAAAATGTGGGCTACACCGCGCGCCACCATACCTTCTTCGAAATGCTCGGCAATTTTTCCTTTGGTGACTACTTCAAGCGCGAAGCGATTCAGTTCGCTTGGGCTTTCCTCACCCAACGCCTCGGCTTGCCGGCAGAAAAACTCTGGGTGACGGTCTACGAAAAAGACGACGAGGCGGCAGCAATCTGGCTCGACGAAATGGGTATCGACCCGCAGCGTTTTTCCCGCTGTGGCGATAAGGACAACTTTTGGAGCATGGGCGACACTGGCCCCTGCGGGCCTTGCTCCGAAATTTTTTACGATCACGGCCCGAGTATTCCCGGTGGACCTCCCGGAAGCCCGGAAGCGGATGGCGATCGCTATATCGAAATCTGGAACTTGGTGTTCATGCAGTATGATCGCGATTCCTCCGGCACTCTTACGCCCTTGCCGAAGCCCTCCGTCGACACCGGCATGGGTCTCGAGCGCTTGGCGGCGGTGTTGCAGGGGGTGCATAACAACTACGATACCGATGTCTTTCAGCCCTTGATTGCGGCAGCGGCAGAGATCGCTGGCGTGCCCTACGGCCACAATGCAGGCACCGACACGAGCCTACGGGTGCTCGCCGATCATATCCGCGCCTGCAGTTTTCTCATCACCGACGGCGTCATGCCGAGCAACGAGGGGCGGGGGTACGTGCTGCGACGCATCATTCGTCGCGCGGTGCGGCACGGACGTAAACTCGGAATCGAGGATGCTTTCTTCTACCGCCTCGTTGCCCCCTTGGTGCTGAGCATGGGGGAGGCCTATCCCGAATTGCGGCAGGCGCAACAAGAGGTGGAGCGCCAACTGCGGCGGGAGGAAAGCAAGTTCCGCGAGACCTTGCAACGCGGCCTCGACCTGCTCGACGAAGCCATCGCCAAACTCCCAGCCGGGGCGCCGATTCCTGGCGAAGTCATCTTTCGCCTCTCGGATACCTTTGGTTTTCCTGTTGATCTTACTGCCGATATCGCTCGTGAACGTGCTCTCGAGATGGATATGGCGGGTTTTGATGCCGCCCTCGCCGAACAGCGGGAGCGCTCCCGCGCAGCGTGGTCGGGCAGTGGCGCCGTCAAAGCCGAGCGGGTATATCACGACCTTGCCATGCAGCTGCCGGCAACGGAATTTCTTGGGTACGGCGGCTGCGATGGTGCCGGTCGCGTAGTCGCCCTGCTGCGCGGTGGCGCCGTGGTCGACACCTTGCAGGCGGGTGAGGAGGGTGCCGTCATTCTCGACCAAACCCCGTTTTACGGGGAATCCGGCGGCCAAGCGGGAGATCGCGGCATCCTCTTTCATGGTCAGGAGCTCTGCTTTCGGGTAACCGACACGCAGAAGCCCGTACCCACGCAAATAGTGCATCTCGGTACCCTCGAGCGCGGTAGCATCCGCGTTGGCGATATCCTGCAGGCCTCCGTCGATGCCGCGGCGCGCGCGGCCACGGCAGCGCATCACTCCGCGACCCATCTTCTCCATGCGGTCTTGCGTCGACGCTTGGGGGCGCATGTTCAGCAAAAGGGCTCCCTGGTTACTGCCGAGCGCCTGCGCTTCGACTTTAGTCATCCCGAGGCCTTGGGGCACGAAGAACTGCAAGCCATCGAGCGCGAAGTGAATGCAGCCATTCGCGCCAATGTCGTCGCAGAAACTCGCATCTTGCCCCTCGCCGAGGCGCAAGCCCTGGGCGCCATGGCCCTCTTTGGCGAAAAATATGGGGAAGAAGTTCGCGTCGTTCTCCTCGGCGAGCACTCCTTGGAATTTTGCGGCGGGACCCATGTGGCTGCCCTGGGGGAGATTGGCGTTTTCAAGATCCTTGGCGAATCGGCAGTGGCTGCCGGGGTGCGGCGCATCGAGGCGGTGGCCGGAGAGGCTGCCCTGCGCACCATTCAACAAGACGAAGAGCGCCTGCGCGCAGCAGCGGCTTTGCTCAAGACGGCGCCGGCAGAACTCGACCAACGCCTGGCGCAGACCCTCGAACGGTTACGGCAGCTGGAAAAAGAATTGGAGCGCAGCCAACGCGAGCGTGCCAGCTCCGCCGGCAGCGATTTGGCCAAAAAAGCGGAGCGCATCGGCGAAGTCCCAGTGTTGCTGCAGCGCCTCGACGGCATGGACGCCAAGTCTTTACGAGAAGTTCTCGATACCCTGCGATCACAGCTCAGCACCGGCGTGATCGTGCTCGCTGGTGTCGTCGGCGACAAGGTGTCGCTGCTCGCCGCCGTCAGCAAGGATCTGCAGAATCGAATCCATGCTGGCGACCTCGTCAACGTTGTCGCCCAACCTCTTGGTGGCAAGGGGGGCGGTCGCCCGGATATGGCGCAAGCCGGCGCCGGTCAGCCCGAGGGGCTCGACAGCGCCATGGCAGAGGCAAAGAGCTGGCTACGAGATAAACTCGCCTCGTAGCCTACGCTCGATCTCCGTCTCTTACTGATTTTGCCAGTCTCGCCCGTGGTCTGGGTGATGGCCGTCCGGGCCACGACCTGGGCGCGGCCCATCGGGACGGCCATGCTCCTCGTGCGGACCCTGCGGACCGGGACGCCACTGTGGTCCGGGCTGGGGCGGGCGACCGTGCTCCGGCCCGTGGGGACGATACTGAGGCGGCGGTGGTGGCAGAGGGTGCTGCTGCGGGCGGAACTGACGCCAGTGCGGGTCACGGGCGTGGTATTCCGCTTGCCGTTGCAGCTGTGGCCACTCCCGCGGCGACCAGCGACGCAGACCCGGCGGTGGCGCCGGAATGGGATGCCAGGGGCCGCGATAGGCAGGGCCGGCCCACCAGCGGTTGCCGTAAAAATAGTAGTAGCTGGAGCCCGTATAAAAGATTGGCTGCTGGCTACCATAGGCGGCATAGACGCCAAGTTCAGGCAGCCAAACCATCAATGGCGGCGCGGCCAGAACGGGCGTTGGATAGCCAACGATCACCGGAGCGGTGCCGACGTTGATCTGCATGTCTACCGGCTCGGCAGCGGCCAAGTTGGCGCTCGATAAGCAGACCGCAGCCAAAACCGCTGTTGAAAAAGCCATTTTTGTCATCGTATTCTCCTCCCCTCAGGAGACTGTCGTTGGTCAAAAGACGAAGTTCTGCGCTATGCTCTTCGCCGTTGCTAGGCCACAGCATAGGGCTTTGTGGTCAGAAAGCGAGTGTCGAATTGTGAGCATTCATGAAACTCCTGGTAACAGCGCATGCTGACCATTGCTGAACTGGAGCAGTTACTTCTGGCTACTGCGTCGGGCGACCAGCGCGCCTTTCAGCGCTTTTACGACGCGACTTCGGCGCATCTGTATCCCGTGGCCTTGCGTATTCTTCGGGAAGAAGGGCGAGCAGCAGATTGTCTGCAAGACGCTTTTCTCAAGATTTGGTTGAAGGCAACGGACTACCAAGCGGGTCGTTCGCCTCTTGCTTGGGCGGCGGCCATTGTGCGGTATCAGGCCATCGATGTATTGCGACGCTTCCCGAGAGACGAACCCGGCTGGGAAGAGCCGGACTGGGAGCGTGAGGAGTGGGGAGACGATGGCGAACAAGCGGCCCTCTACCCTGCCGAACGTCGGCGATTGGAAGATTGTTTGCAGCATTTGTCGGCAGAGCAGCGGCAGGCGATCGTCCAAGCCTTTTATCGCAGCTCCACCTATGAGGAAGTGGCGAGTCATTTTGGGGCTGCATTGGGCACCGTCAAGAGTTGGATTCGTCGGGGGTTATTGATTTTGAAGGATTGTCTGCAGCATGAATCTGCGTAAGGATCCGCAGTTGGCGGAACAGCTGGCGGCAGCCTATGTGCTCGGTAGTCTGCGCGGGCGCGCACGGCTGCGCTTTGCCCGCCTACTGCAGCGGGATGTCGTCTTGGCGCAGATGGTTGCGCGCTGGGAAGACAAGCTGCTGCCAGCCCTGCTTCCGGCCCGCCCGCGACCAGTTCCGGCGCGCGTGTGGCACGCCATCCGGGCGGAGTTGCCGGTTTCGCCCAAAGCCGTGTCGGTGATGTCGGCACCCCTACCTTGGTGGCGCCGTACGCTGGTGTGGCAAGGCCTCAGTGCTGCTTTTGCGGTGGCCTTTGTTGTGCTTTGGCTATGGCCCAGCAGCCCGCAAATGCCGATGATGGCGGTAGTGAACAACAGCCAAGGCGAGGCGACCTGGGTATTACATGCCAGTGCACACCACATGCGCTTGGTTACTCTGCGCCAAACGCCAATTCCGGCAGGGAAATCCTTGCAGCTTTGGGCTATTGTGCCAGGCCAAGAGCCTGTTTCCATGGGCTTACTGCCCACCCAGGCAGGCAAGACACCGGTCCTTGCGGTGCCCGATCATCTAAATCTGCGTAAGGCGCAGCTTTTGGCCGTTACCCTGGAGCCAGCAGGCGGCTCTCCCACTGGCCAGCCCACGGGCCCTATCTTGCTCAAGGCAACGCTGATTACCAGTTGAGCCCTGCATCTCGATCCGTACGGCTTGCGTAATAAGAAATGATGACTGTGGTCATCGCAACATGTTTTCAAACCCATTCGGCAGGAGATTCTCATGCAAGATGATACTCAGTTTGGCGGTAACCGTCGGGATTTTCTAAAGAAAAGTGCGCTTTTTGGACTGGGGCTGGCTGCTGCCGGTAATCTGGTGCTACCCGCTACGGCGCGGGCCGCTGACATGGCAGGAAGCAGCGAGAGCCACGATCTGGGCATTCTCAACTTTGCCCTCAACGCCGAGCATCAAGCCATTGCCGCCTACCAGGTTGGTGCCGACAGTAAGCTTTTGAAGCCCGGCGCCTTGAAGCTCACCCTGCAATTCCAGAAGGATCACGAGGCGCATGCCGATGTACTCGCCGAGACCATCAAAAAGATGGGTGGCAAGCCGGTGGCTGCCAAACTGCCGCTGACTGCCTCGATGGCTGATCTGGCCAAGGCCTGGGGCTTTCCCGTAGCCAAGTTGAAGAATGAGGCGGATGTTTTGCACTTTGCTGCTGGTCTCGAAATTGGTGCTGCCAAGGCCTATTTGGGTGCCGTCAAGCAGTTCAGTAATCCCGAACTGGCACACGCAGCGGCCAATATCGAGGGCGACGAGGCCATGCATTTTGCCACCCTGCGCTACGCGCTGGGCATGAACCCCGTGCCCGCGGCCTTCATTTCCGCCATGCCGAACGACTGATATCCCCGCGTACCGGCAAGAGGGACGCTGTGGCGTCCCTTTTTTATGTTGTTGGTAGGCGCAACGCCATCCCCCCGGCGATGAGTGCGCAGAGCAAAATGACGAGGGCCATGGGGACGGCGCTGGGGATAGCAATCAAGCCAACGCCCATGGCGGCGACGGCGGCGCTGGCAAATTGTAGGCTGCCGAGGAGGGCGGAGGCCGTGCCCGCCTGTTTGTTCTGGGAATTCATCGCCAACGCCATACTGTTTGGCGAGACCAAACCGATGCTGGCCACGTAGAAAAAGAGCGGGATCAGCAGTCCGGGCAAGCCGCTGGACGGAATTAGGCTGGCAGTAAACAGTAGTGCCGCCGCAACAAACTGTACCAGCAAGGCTATCCGCAAGAGTTTGCGGGGCGCATAGCGCCGATGTAGGCGTCGATTGAGTTGGGAAAGGATGATCAAACCAAGCGCATTGCCGCCGAAGATCCAGCCAAAGACATCTGCCGGGATATGATGCAGATCGATAAATACGAAGGGGGAACCGGCAATATAGGCAAACATACCAGAAAAACTTGCTGCCAAAATGATGGCATACGAACGAAACTGTGTATCGCGCAACAGTGCGGCAAAGCGCGTAAAAATCGCCACAATATGCAAGGAATGAGTAGGATCGCCGCGATGTCCGGGGGGAAGCAGGGTCGCACTCGCGAGCAGGCTCAGCGTGCCAAAGGCCGCAAGCAGTAAGAATATGGATTGCCAACCGAAGAAGAGGAGCAGATAGCCGCCGAGCAAGGGTGCAAAAATTGGGGCAACACCCATCACCAAGATCATGCGCGCAAAGATATGCGCCGTTTCCTCGGGCGGAAACAGATCGCGGACCAGGGCACGACCAATCACTGGTCCTGAGCAGGCGCCAATCCCCTGCAGGAGTCGAAAGATAGCCAACCAAGAAGCGCTTGCAGCGAGGGCGCAGGCAATAGAGGCGGCTATGTAGAGCGTTAGCGCCAGGAGCAAGGGCCACCGCCGTCCGAACCGATCGCTAACGGGGCCGAGCAAGGCTTGCCCGCCCGAGAAGCCGATAAAAAAAGCCGCCAGACTCAACTGAATCGCCAAAGCATGGGTATGAAATTGCTGCTGAAGAGTCGGCAGGCTGGGAAGATACATATCGATGGATAGAGCGCCAAAAGCACTCAGGCTGCCTAACAAGAAAATGCTGCGACGTGGGTGCACAGATGCGGTCAAAAGAGGTAATCCAGTGATGCGATGCGTGAGGATACCACAACATTTTTATTTGTCATATTTTCCTGATTTATAGAAATTCATGATTTATTTTTGACAGACCTCATTTTTCGTTGATAGCCTGAAGGCGAGTTCACGGAAACAAGAGGTGAGGATTATGAAAAAAGCTCCTTATATTGCAGCGGTGACGATGTTGCTTCTGTTGGGTACAGGGACGGCGCTGGCCAATACCAGTGCTGTAGTCAGCGGCGTACCTAGTAAGGTAAATCATCAAGAGATGCAAAATTTTACTAAGTCTATCAAGAAAATCGAGCCAATTGATGCCAAGGCACACGCAGTTCTCACCAACGATAGTCTGGATAGTGCGGCAAAACACCAAAAATTGGCAGTCTACAACAAGCAGATAAAAGACGTTTTGGCGGACAATCATCTCACCCCGGAGCGCTATGAAATGCTTCTGCACAAAGCCGAGACTGACAGGGCCTTTGCGCAGCGCACGGAAAAAGCGCTGCACGCAGAGAATTGAGATCGTATCCCAGATTGCCCCGGTATACCGTGGCAATTTTTTACGCAGGCTTTAGGCAGGCAAAAAGGGGTAATCATTATATCCCTTTGCTCCAGGCGTATAGAAGGTGCTGGGGTCGGGAGTGTTGTAGGGGCCTCCGCGACGGATTCTGGTGGGAAGGTCGGGATTAGCTAAAAACAGGGTCCCAAATGCTACGGCGTCTACCATTCCCGCTCCTATGGCAGCACTGGCTTCCTCCGGAGTGTAGCCCATATTGGCGATAAGGATGCCCTCATACTGCTCGCGGATGGGAATCAGGACATCGCCGTGTTGCTGGTTGGCAAAATCTCCGCGCATCACGTGCAGGTACGCAAGAGAGTAGTCGTTAAGTCGCTTTGCGAGCCAGGTGAACAGTCCAATCGGATCGCTGTCGCGCATATCATTGAAGCTATTGAGTGGCGAAACGCGCAAGCCAACACGACCCGCTCCCCATACGGCAATCACCGCCTCGAGAACCTCCAGCAAAAGCCGCGCGCGGTTTTCTTGGACTCCGCCGTAGGTACCGTTGCGGTGATTGCTACCGTCGCGTAGAAATTCATCGAGCAGGTAGCCGTTGGCGCCGTGCACCTCGACACCATCAAAGCCAGCGCGTAGCGCATTTTTTGCCGCCGTGGCAAAGCCTGCAACAATTTCTGGTATTTCTGCATCGTCCAATGCGCGCGGCACTGTGTAGGGCTGTTTCCCCTTGGGTGTGTGTACCTCCTCGCCCGCAATGGCAATGGCACTGGGGGCAACGGGCACGGCGCCTTCGTTGAGATCTGGATGGCAGGCTCGACCACCATGCCAAATCTGCAACGCGATGCGTCCGCCCTTGGCGTGTACGGCATCCGTAACCTTTCGCCAACCCGCCACTTGCGCCTCGGAGTGGATGCCCGGCTCGTGCCAAAAAGCGGAGCAACCCGGCATGGCCATGGTGGCCTCTGCAATGAGAAGGCCAGCGCTGGCGCGTTGGGCGTAGTGCTCTGCCATCAAATCGCCGGGAACGTGCCCATCCTCGGCGCGGCAACGGGTCAAGGGCGCCATCAAGATCCGGTTGGGCGCTGCGATGGCGCCCATCTGCAAGGGGGTAAAAAGGTCGGTCATCTGTTACCTCATGGTTGTGTTCATAAAAATGAATGAAATCGAATCGTTGTGCGAAGAAATGCTCCCTGCACTATGCTTCACAAGCGGCCACGCCGGCTGGTAGAGGCGACTAGCTTCGGCTGACCGCCTGTAACCTCTCGACCATGGTTAATACCAACTGCTCGGTATGTAATTCTACGCGCAAGGAGGCGACGATGAAAGTCGGATTTGTCGGATTGGGACAGATGGGCGCGGGGGTATGTGCGAGGACTTGCTGTTACTGATGCATTTTCTCGCTCGGACTACCCGCAAAATAGCGCGTTGAGGTCGAGCGGACAGAGCCGTTTCGTAGACCGAGAGGATGGACTCCGCGCGTAAGCGGAGCGCTTGGGTTTACTGAAGAGCATCATTACAACTTACTTTGATTGACTTGCTTTTTAAGAGCTCGCCCTCCAAGGCATTGCTGATTGCCGGCGAACTCCCGCTGTCATCACTTATGGGCCTTCCGAAAGGTGAGATTGATACGTTTTTCCCCCACGAGGGGGTGCTCGCCCACTTTCACGGGGACTATGCCATGGTAGTGGAGGCGCGTTTCAGCGCCCCAGATGAGAACATCGCCATGCGTAAGTAAGATTTTCTGCGTCGGATCGGTGCGTTTCTTCCCACCCCAAAGAAAAGTCGCCGACAAACCAAGTGAAAAAGATACGATGGGTGCCAGGAAATCCTCCTCGTCGCGATCTTGATGCAGGCCCATCTTGGCGCCAGGGGCGTATACATTGATTAGGCAGGCATCGGGGAGAAATTCCGGATACCCGGCTTGGGCAGCCGCCTTCGTGGCCAGTTCGGCGAAAAGTTTGGGCAGGGGCGGCCATGGCTTTTTGGTCAGAGGATCTTCCGCTTCGTAGCGGTAGCCGCGTCGGTCCGAAACCCAGCCCCAGGTTCCGCAGTTGCTCATCTGGGCAGAGAGTGTTTTGCCTCCAGGTGTTTGCATCTGACGCAATGGAGCTTGTGCCCATATGCCTTGTAGCAGCTCCAATACGGTTGGTGCGGACTCGCACGCCCATCGACGCAAAATCATCGCCCCTGGCTCCAAGACTTCGATTGCCGATGATGATGCCGGCGAGATCTCGTCGAATAGATCCGTATTCCCAGTCATGGCAGTTTCAGCTTCGACACTTGAGGACGGTATTATATCGGAAAATTATTTTCAAACTCTGCCCTCATCCATGCGCGCAACATTGGGCAACGTTATGCCGCTAAAATGCATTGCCGCAATAGGTTCTTAATCGCGCGTTGGCTCGGGGCGTATCGAATAAGGAATCATTTAAGGAACGTGTGATCCAGCCCAAAAAGCGCGTCTTGTCCCCAATATCGGCGTAAATACCCTGCTGCCAGATCCTTTACTCCTAGGATTATCCCCTTTTTGGGGAGAGTTTCCGGAATTTGGGCGCTTCAGCCCCTACGCGGCCAGCAGATATCTGCGCAGCAGGTACAAATTCGCCAAGGCAAAGAGCGTGGTCAGCTGGGCGCCGTTCTTCGCCAGTCCCCGATAGCGCGTGCGCCGATACCCAAATTGACACTTTAGCACCCGGAAGGCGTGTTCTCCCTGGGCACGGATTCGGGCAATGGCGCGATTGTAGCGCTTGAGCGCCGCCAATCCCGTCTTCTGCCCAGGATAGCGTCGCCGTGCTATGGCATCCTGTATGCCTCGGGCCGCCAGCGTGTCATGTACATGGGGATAGTCATAACCCCGGTCAGCGAGGACCACCGACTCCTCTCCAGTCAGGAGCCCATCCAGCATCCGATGATCCGGCACCTTGGCCGCCGTGAAGTCCACGGCCTGGACGATGCCCTGGAGATCCGTTGCCACATGCGCTTTCCTGCCGAAGTACCACTGGTTCCCTTTCTTCGTAGAACTCATCTCCGGATCCCGCTTGCGGTCTCGGTTCTTGCTGCACCTCGGCAAAGTCGGCCTGGGCAAGCGCATGGCGCTCCAGTTGGCGGCGGAACTTCCGGATCGTGGTCTCATTAAGAGCGAAGTCCCGACCCAGGTCGATGCCCACGAATTGGCGCAGCAGGGGAATCTCCTAGAGGGCGTCCTCCATCCCCGGATCGGAGTAGCCGAACCATTGGCTCGAGAAAGTGGATCCGCAGCATCCGCTCCCAGGGCATGGGCTTGCGGCCGCTGCCACCCTTGGGATAGTGCGTTGAGTTTTCTTCTGGGGTGTCGATTGGGTGCGACTGATTATCCTCAGTGGTGTTTCAGTCTGGCATCTCGGAGCCGGAATTCGTAGAAGCCTTTTGAGTTGTAGGGCTTTTACTCCGCTTATCGGCGGTAACCTGCTCCTCTTGGACGAGCCCTCCAACAATCTCGACGTCGAAACCCTGCGCGCCCTGGAAGACGCCCTTCGGGAGTTTGCCGGCACGGTGCTGGTCATCTCCCACGATCGTTGGTTTCTGGACCGCATCGCCACCTACATCATCGCCTTCGAAGGCGATGCTCACGTCGAGTTTTTTGGGGCAACTATCAGGAATACGTAGCCGACAAGAAGCGCCGCCTTGGCGACGAGGGCGGGCGGCCACACCGCCTGTGCCACAAGCCCATCGTCCGCGGATAGCGGTGGGTTCCCGACTAGCGACAAGAACCGAGAGCTATTTGCAAGTCTGGTGTATGAGCCTTAGCTAACATGAGTTAGGCGGCGGCCTGTTGAGGGTCCCGGCGGGTTTCGTTGGCGGGTACCCCATCGA
>NZ_JAVRKK010000056.1:0-12985 GCF_031962545.1 Candidatus Igneacidithiobacillus taiwanensis | reverse complement strand
ACCTGGACAATAGAGTATTTATTGTGAAAAAAAATGTTAATAATGGAAAAAATAAATATATAAACAAGTATGCAAATAATGACAATGTGTTCGATCTGTATTGTAATACATCAGTTTTACTGATATTTTTTTGATAACCCTTTACAATTGCTCTAAAGAAGTTGTTTAGCGGATACAATATTACAAATGATAGCGGTATCAGTGGGAGAAAATATCTACCTTGAATCCCATCAATTATACTCGTGCGGACTGGACTCCAGTCTGCATAAAGAGAAATAAAAAAAAATAAAAGTGATGTTATTAATGCAGCAGAAACGCCTAGCCAATCATAAAATTTTATTTTTCTTATCACCAAAAATGCCGTAATAAAAAAAACAAATATTGTTATATCTATATAACTGTGAGGCAATGGAGCGTCAAGCCAGCCTAATACTCCTATCATTTGATGATAATATGTATAACTATTAGTTTCGATTGTTCTTAGTATCATAAGTAAAAAATTAAATGGATTTCTTATTATATAAAGAATGTGACTGATTAGCGATCCTTTTGACGGATCAATGTTAACCCAGGCGGTAATTTTTGCATATATTATCCATGTTGTAACAGCGGTTAATGGAATTAGAGAATAGTAGATCCTCTTCATTAAATTATAGTTCTTGGAAACACTAAAACTTGGAATAAATAGCAAAAATACAAGCCCAATATATGGCGGCCTTTGCAGAGCAATGAATGTTATAAGTAATGTTATATATAATGCGCAATATTGACACTTCTGGTCACCATCAATCTTCTTTGCTATTAATGATGCCAAGAGAAACCCGCTTGATATGATTAACGCGTCTGTCTCCATTGCCGCAAACAGACATGTCGTCATAGCTAGCGATGCAGATATGTATATTGCAGGAGTTAATGAGCTGTTGATTTTAATGGCAATGAAGGTGATAAAGATGGCACATAAAGATACCAATATCAAAGACAACCTATATGTGTATATTAGTCTTAGATTGAAAATTCTGCCAATATCTATTCCTGCTGCCTGTGGTATGTAAGCAAATGGCGGATATACCGATGTGTTTGAAAATGATGAAAAAATATATTTATTTTCTTTTCCGTTGCCGTTACTCCATCTATATGTATTCGCTTTTATAATGATATTTTGTGTTATCTTTTTGTTGTAATGAAAAGGAATATTGTTGAATAAACTTGCCAACGAAATCATATTATTATTAATCATACCACCAGACATTCCGTTCTTTTTTATCCCTATTAGCTGTCCATCCGCTACTTGATATGACCTATAAAAATTATTAAAAGAATCTGGAGTCTGAAATGCCGGAGTAAAAAAAACTTGAAACAGTATTGTTGGTAACACGGTTAATACATAAAGCACTCCAGAATTCTTTTTTAGCCAATAATTTAAATATTTAATAGTATCTTTCATTCTTCTGTCCACTCTTAAAACTCATCTTCTCATGAATCTTTCTGTTCTTCATGATAATCATCGTCGATATTGACCGCCCACAACGCTGATTTGTCCTTGTTGCCGGCGATGATGTGATCCACAGCCAGTTTTGCGGTCATCATGGAATGATCCTGATTGTTGTATCGGTGCATGCCGTTGCGGCCGATTAGAAATAGGTTTTCGATTGGGTCCAGGTGAGCGCGAATTTCATTGAATCGGGTATAACTACCGAAATAGGCAGGGTAAGCCTTTGGCATGCGGATGACCACGCTGTCCAACACAGCATCTTCATCGATCAGCCCGATTTTTGCCAGTTCGTGTTGGCCAAGCGCCTTTAGTTGCTCGTCAGATTGTTGCCACAGCTCATCGCCTTCGTTACAGAAATATTCCAGTCCAAGCCAGATGGTGTCCGGGTCTTGCACCATGGATGGGCTCCAGTTGTTGAATATTTGCAGTCGACCTATCTTAACGTCGCGCTCCTGAATATATATCCAATTATCTGGCGGCATGTGGTTTTCTTCGGTGGAGCGTGCTTGTGCGTTTGGCTTCATGTTTCGCACCAGCAGTCCAACAGTGAGGAAATCGCGATAGGGTAAGGTGCTGGCCAGTTTTTGGATATCTGTAGGTACGGTGTCGCCTAAGGCGGCCACCAGATCTTTTACCGGCATACTGGAGCATACAAAGTCTGCCTCCAGTCTGACTCGCTCGCCGGTAACGAGGTTTTCGGCCTCAACGCCGGTGATTCTATCGCCAGCCCGGATCAGGCTGCATACCCGATGGCGCAGACGCACTTCGCCGCCCATCCCCTCGACTTGCCGAGCGACGGTCTCCCACATTTGCCCGGGGCCGAATTTGGGGTATAAAAAACGCTCGATCAACGAAGTGTTAACTTTTTTCTGCGCGGTATCAACGCGTTTTGGCAGCAGTTTGGTGAAGGCATGCGCTAGCGCGCTGCGGATGCTCAAGCCCTTGATGCGCTGCGCGCCCCACTCGGCGCTGATCTGTTCGCACGGTACGCCCCACACTTTTTCGGTGTAATCCTTGAAAAAAGTCAGGTACAGCTCGCGCCCGAATCGGTTGATCAGAAAATCTTCCAGCGAAGCTTCCGGCGTGCGCGGGTTGAAATGCACCCGCACATAACTGAGGCCGATTTTCACCATGCGCACCAGCCCCAGATTGGCGACAGTGTTTACAGACAGCTTGATTGGATAATCGAAAAATTTGCGTAGAAAATAGATGCGCGACAACCGGTTGCGAATCAAAAACACCTCGTCAGGATTGACCGTTGCCGCATCGGTGCTGATCTGCCGCGTTTTGTTTTGGTAAGAAATATCGGTCACGGCAAGACCCGGCGCATACACCGGAAGAATGTTCTTCCACCAGTCCATTACCCAATCCGATTTAGAAAAAAAGCGATGTCCGCCGATATCGATGCGATTGCCGCGATAATTCACTGTGCGCGAAATGCCGCCCACGCAATCATCGGCCTCCAGCACAATGGGCTTGATATCGCTGTGACGCAACAGTTCCAGCGCGGCAGTCAGGCCGGCAGGGCCGGCGCCGATGATGATGGCATGTTTGGGCATCTGATTTCTCCTAAGGGTTTATCGTTTTAAGTGCGGAATATAAAGGACGGTTAAAAACGCCGCCATTATATATCCACGGCGATGAAAGTCTTTATCGTTTTTTACCCGCTATGGCCTTCGCCATATGCTGCGGCCAGCGCGAAAACAGCAACATGCGGCGCAGGCCGAAATTAGCTATCAGGGTGAAACCAGTGGTCACGCACTTGGCTAGTAGCACGGACAAGTCCGCCCGGCCCACTAGCAGCGCCATCATGCCCAGAGACATGGCCAGCGTGAGCACGCCCACCAGCAGAAAAATGCCAAATTCCAGCGAGTGCTGATGCGTGCTGCGATAATGGAATACCCATCGTACCGACAAGTAGTAATTGATCAGTGTGCCTACCATGAACGCGATTAGCGTCGCCAGCAGGTAGTACATGCCCAACTTATTATGCAACAGCGCCAGCGTACCGATATCTCCGGCAAATGCCACACCACCCACCAGCAAATAACGCAAAAATTCAACTTCCACTAGCCGTAACCAGCGGTTATGCATGGGTTTCTCCCTGAACAATTAAAACCAACCGGCTTGGCCGCAGCTTGTGCCGCAAACAACAATGTCTAGCAATTGTACGAATAATAACGGTTATATGGCTTGATGTAACACCCCACCTCAATGGCTCATGATGGTGTAGACCACTGCTCTTGGCATCCTCCATCGAGGCTTTGAGTAAGAGCGCACCAGGGTGGCGATTCTGGATGTGGAGTTTTTACCATAAGGATCCTTTTTTTTGCTCCCACTCCCACGCATGGGAGATGATGGTCTCCAGTTCCGCAAATCGCTGCTGCCAGCCAAGCTCCTGTCTAGCCTTTTGGCTATCTGCCACCAGAATGCCAGGGTCACCGCTGCGGCGTCCTTGCAGTACAACGGGGATGCTTTGGCCGGTTACCTTTCGGGCCGTATCTATGACTTCCTGGACCGAAAATCCCTTACCGTTTCCGAGGTTGTAGGCCGCACTCTCGCCGTCGGCCATCAGATGCTCCAAAGCCAGCAGATGGGCGCTGCACAGATCCCAGACGTGAATGTAGTCACGGACACAGGTACCGTCGGATGTTGGATAGTCGTTGCCATAGATAGCGATATTTTTCAGCCGACCACTCGCGGCTTGCAGGACGAGTGGGATCAGGTGGCTTTCGGGGTCGTGCCGTTCGCCCAACTCCCCCCCTGGATCAGCACCTGCTGCGTTGAAATAACGCAGGCTCACAGAGCGCAAGCCATAAGCTTGGTCATAGT
The DNA here is from genome assembly GCF_031962545.1 of Candidatus Igneacidithiobacillus taiwanensis. Lineage (NCBI taxonomy): Bacteria > Pseudomonadati > Pseudomonadota > Acidithiobacillia > Acidithiobacillales > Acidithiobacillaceae > Igneacidithiobacillus > Candidatus Igneacidithiobacillus taiwanensis. The sequence continues at coordinate 8,661 of NZ_JAVRKK010000056.1, read as the reverse complement.
CCGCTAGCATCTCTTCTACCATGCGCTTGGTGCGCCCATAGGGATTGATGGGCCGCTGCGGATGATCCTCGTCAATGGGGGTATATTCCGGTTCCCCAAGGATAGCGGCAGTTGAAGAGAAGATGAAACGCCGCACATCATGGCGCAGCATGCTATCCAGTAAGTTTTGTGTGTTGGCGACGTTGTTGCGGTAGTAGCGGGCGGGCTCGCACATGGACTCGCTTACTTGGCTAAGGGCCGCGAAGTGCAGGACGGCATCGATACGCTCCTTGCTGAAAACCTGCTCCAGCAGCGATTGATCCGCCAAGTCCCCTTCGATGAGCTGCCCGTAGCGCACTGCATCGCGAAAACCGCTAGAAAGATTGTCCAGTACCAAGACCTCATATCCGCTCTGTGCGAGCATCTTGGAAATATGGGAACCGATGTACCCAGCGCCACCAACTACTAAAACATGGGATTTACTCATTAAGAGCCTACGGAAAAACCTGCAAAAAGTTCTTATTCCTTCCTACTCGTCTAAAAATATGCTCTGTTGAGGCTCTTATCCATCTCATTTTTGCTAATTTCTCCACTTTCCCTGCCAATTTTCTGGATGTTGGGCACAATAATACCACTATCACACCACTTTCAGTCCATACGGAAGGACAACGGGGCGGTTTCAATCTTAAAAGTGCAACACTCGTATGTAACCCTTTGGCCTGCCATGGTGACCGATCCGGTTACCAGACCTTTTGTACCATTCTGTCTCGTGGTCCTGGCTGATGGATCGAAGGATAGCCTGATTTTGCTGGTTTCCCGGCCACTGGTGGATGGCCGTTACAAGACAAAATAATCAACCTAACCATTTCTTGAAGAGATCCCTTTGGTGTTGCTCTTAGTATAGTGGCGTATTGATTCTTACGCCCCCCATGATGTCGGCATACTTCCAGTTTTCCAACCTGTCTTGATACCCCCTCGCGTGATATTGTGTACACATACCATGGAGGCGTTATATGGATGAAATCAAAGTTGGAATCAGGGAGTTTCGCGCGAGGCTTCCTCACTTTCTGTTAGATGCTGGTCGCCCAGTCGCCATCACCAGGCACGGGGAAACCATTGGCTATTTTATCCCATATCGAGAGAAGCGCTGCCCGGAAGATTCAGGAAAACTGCTGGCGGCAGGAGAGCAAATGGAGCGGTTCCTTGCAGGAAAAGGCATCAGTGAGGATGACATCTTGGAAGAATTCCGCCATCTGCGGTCAAAAGACCACACATGACAGGGAAGGTCATCGTCCTTGATGCCAATATCTTAATCAGGGCCGTCCTTGGCAGAAACGTTGCCCGTATTATCGTAGAGCACGCTGACCAGTTAGCGATGTTCACCCCGGAAGTGTGCTTCGCTGACGCCAGGAAACATTTGCCAATCATTCTGACTAGGCGCGGTGTCCCCATTGAGCCAGCCTTGAGCGCCTTAAGCAATATAGAGGATTTTGTCCGGTCGATTGGGCATGAGTGGATCGAGGGATGGGAACCTCTGGCCCGCGCCAGGCTTGCTGGCAGAGATGAGGAAGATTGGCCCATCCTCGCCACTGCTCTAGCTCTTGATTGCCCTATATGGACAGAGGATGCCGATTTCTTCGGCGTTGGCGTTGCCACCTGGACCACGGCTACCATTCGATACTATCTCGAATCGTGAGACACGCATGAGATGTATCAAGGACACGCTGATACTGTTGTGGTTGAGCCATGGACACCAAAAACACAGTGGGGATGCGGAATGAAGGTAACCATAAAGGAGGCGGCGAGACTAGGCGGGGTCAGTAGGGCAACCCTCTACAGAAAGTATATAAATACGGGGGTAATCGTCGTTGAACGGGACCGAGATAATAGACCGATAATAGACACCTCAGAGCTGCTTCGTGTTTTTGGTGAGATGTCTCATGAGACGAGAAATGATCACGCTGAGACCGATCATGAACACGTTGAACACGATGAGAAAGATATGGAGATCGTCGAGTTAAGAGGAAAACTTGAGGGGGTCAGGGATGTTTTGCGGATTCGAGAGGAAGAGCTAAAAAGAGCACTGGAGCAAATCGATTGGCTTCAAAAGAGATTAGAGGCCTCTGAACAGAAGTTCCTCATTGGCCCCGAAACCAAGCGCCGTTGGTGGTGGCCTTGGTAGGTTGGGAGTAAGACAAACCAAAGCCTATCAAGCGCACCATATGCCCTTTATCTTGCGTTTCCTCCCGTTGGTCAGGAACGGATACTTGGCAGATTCGCGGTTCTGGGAGTAGATTCGCTGGACAACCTGAACACAACGGACATTGTCATGAATCAGAAACGACAATGCCCCGATTCCTGGACAGCTTTCGCGGGCAGATCAGGAAATCGGGGCATTTGGATACCTGGAGGCACCGGAGAAAAGTGTAGCAGTAGCTACGCTCCCTCACTAGCCCCCCGGTCCCGTCAACAAGACGCGATGACCGGAGGGCAGCATGGCCGCCCGTAAGCACAAGACCCCATCCGCCGAGCAACTAGCCTTCGATCTTGGCATCTCTGCGACCCTATACCACTGGGTCGAACACCTACCCCATCGGCCCTATTGCACCAATGACCTTGGCGCAGGCCTTCGCATCCGGCCCGTAGAGCGGGCCTTGGCCTATCGGTACCTACAGCACAACCCGCCAGCGCAGGTCTGGACTATCGTGCTGGACGTGGATCACCGTATCTGTGACCCGGAAAGCCTTGCCTATTGTTGGGAGACCAAAGGCCCAGAGGGACCGATCCCGAACGCTATAGCGATCAATCCTGAGAATGGTCACGGCCACCTGTTCTATTTCCTCAAGGCTGGCGTTACCCGCACTCAGGCGGGCAGAGAGGCCCCCTTGCGGTATCTGGCAGCCGTAGAGCGCGGGTTATGCACCAGGATGGATGCCGACAACCGCTATGTCGGCTTGGTGAGCAAGAATCCAGCCCATACGGACTGGCTTGTCTGGTCCTTCCATGACCAACCTTGGAGCCTTGGCGAACTTTCGGAATATCTGGACCTCGATGCAGCCAATGCTAGGCGCTACGTTCCCAACACCCCGGAAGAAGCCTTCCAGGAAGGCAGGAACGTGTACCTGTTCCATACGGCCCGCCAATGGGCCTACAGAGCGATCAGGGACTATTGGGCACCCAATGGCCTACCCCAATGGCAGGATGCCATTCTGGGGCATTTGCGCGGCATTAACGGCCAATTCCAAGCACCCCTCTTTGAACCGGAACTCAGGACGATTGCCAAGAGCATTGCAGGTTGGACTTGGCGGCATATCACCCCCAAGGGCCTGCAAGACCTGATCGAGCGCACCCATACGCCAGAGCTACAGCGGGAGAGGGGCAAGAGGGCGACCAATCAGGCAGAAGCGGGGCGACTTGGCGGACTGGCAGTGACCAACCAAGCAGAGGCCGGAATCGCCAGCGGCAAGGCCCGCAGGCAATCCAGGGAGCAGGACCGCGCTACTGCAAGGCTCTTGCGGGCGCAGGGATGTAGCTACAGAGAGATAGCAGAGCGCCTTGAGGTAACGCATCCGACAGTTATAAATTGGTTAGGTGGTAAGTGAACGGGCGGCCTATATCAGATAACAGCCAGCGGGGGCGGGTGTTGGCCCCGACGCGGCAGCGGGGAGCTAGTCAGATCACTAGATCGGAAAAACTAAATCAGGCTGGCAGAGGGCCTAGCGAGCGACGCGAGCGCAGGCCCGAAGGCAGCACTCCGGGGGAAAGCGTATCGGCCAAGCCATCGGCCAAGGGTGGGCAAGGGCTGCTGGAACGGTACGGAGGGTGAGGGGGTCCGGGGGAAAGCGTATCGGCCTGCCATTTTCGGAGGCAGTCCTAATTCTTGAATCGTGAGGACGCCTTAGCAGAGTCATCCACAGCCTTATCCGCCGTTTTTGTGGATGGGCGGGCATTCCAGTTGCCCGTCCTAACGACCGTGGCAGTCATGTCCCTTGCTTCGCCTGGCTACGCAAGCGGCGAGCAACCGGCACGCCTGAGCGAGGCCTGTACCGTTCCAGCAAATGCCGGATGCAATCCGATTCGCCGGATACCCGCGCTCCCCGTCCCCTTCCTTGACCCGCTAGGGAGGTACTCCCGACGCGGGTCAAGGAAGGGGACCCATCGCCCAGCGTGGCAACGACGCCGTTGTCCGGCTCGTGATGCAGCCGTGCCGTGCATAGGTTTCTGGTCTGCTAAGTGATCGAGCGAGGCGGCGTGTCACAGTGACAGCAAGACAGCAGGCCTCGGCGGGTGAGTGCGGGATGTGGGAAAGGGAAGGCTGGCAGGGTCTGGGCCGATCTGCCTATTAAATATGACGCATCATATTTAATGCTTGACTTTATATGATGCGTCATAGATAATATACCCATCACAGTGACAGGAGATCGCACCATGCCAGACGTACAGCCATACCTTCCTGGAATACCGCCAGCACCCAAGCCACGCGGCAGGCCAAGGGTCCACAAAGACACCAAGGCAGCACAGAGAGCCGCAAGCAAGGCATACAGAGACCGGAAGCGGGCAGAGAGGCAGGCGCAGGCATCGGCTATCCAGCAAGGCAGAAAAGCGCCCGACATCGAGGACCACGGCATCATCGACCTGAGCGCGATACCCGCTTATCGGGTTCGATAACTTACCCGATCTCCCTTTGTGGCTCTGGTGGCGGTTCTTCATCGAATTTGGTCAGGCCTAGCCGATAGTGCCAATAGGCCCACGATTGGGGACGAAACCATCCAGCTTCGGCATGTCGCAGAACATCGGCCAGCCTTCCTTTTCCCATCAACCGCTCTAATCCCAGAATGTCCTCAAGCGTGCCAATATCCATGACCTGAGCTATCAGCCGGTCTGGATAGCACAAGGCTTCCTCTGGCGTTTTCCACCAGATGTATCGGGCGGCCATCTGTTCGAGAAAGCTCCAGGCTTCAGGCGTGAACATGGGTCATGCCTGTTCCTATTTACCCATAGCTTTCACTATTTGATTCGCCGATGCTTGTTTCTGGTCCCTCTGATTTTGCTGGCAGCCCAAAAAGTGCCCGATCATTCGCCCTTGTCAGTGCCGAGTCCATCATCGCCAATAGTCGATCTTCGGGCCATTCACCGCGCTCTACTTTGGCGAGAATGGCGGCCCCTACCAGGATTTTACGACGGGTTTCCTGGCTGCGATTTCTCTTGGATTCTATGGCCCTCTTTCTTGCCTCTATTTGCCGCTTTTTGGCCTTCTCTTGTTTTAGCTTTGCTTCCAGTGCTGCAATGCGTTCATCTATGGTCTGCATTGTCTTTCCTCCAGTTTTACCGATAGCCATAGTATAGCCATTTGGCAGCCTTGCATGAATATGAGTGTGGCGTAGAATTGGCATGAGTACATAACCCGCAGCTAACAGCAAGGGCGCACTTATGCAAACTCTACGAGTTTGCGTGCGGCAGGAGCGTAGCCCCTGCACCCAAAGGACCGGAGCAGGTAATGGCGATCTATCATCTATCGGTCAAAACGATCAGCCGGTCATCCGGTCGGAGCGCGACGGGAGCGGCAGCCTATCGCGCAGGTGTGAAGATCACCGACAATCGCACCGGGGAGATTCATGACTATACGCGGAAGAAAGGTGTTGAACATGCCGAGTTGGTCTTGCCAGCAGATGCACCGGAATGGGCATCTGATAGGGAGGCTCTTTGGAATGAGGCAGAGGCAACCGAGAAGCGGAAGAACTCGACAGTTGCGCGTGAGATAGAGATAGCCCTTCCGTCTGAACTCAGCCCGGAAGAGCGGAAGCGGTTGGCACTTGATTTCGCCCGCGAGGTAGTGGAGTGCCATGGTTGCGCGGCAGATGTTGCCATACATGCACCCGGCAAAGGTGGGGACCAGAGGAACCACCATGCCCATATCCTGCTAACGACCCGGCGACTTGGGCCGGATGGATTGGGCGAGAAAACCCGCGAATTGGACGACAAGAAAACTGGGTCGGAGTTGGTTGCCCAATGGCGGGAGCGATTCGCCACCTTGCAGAACGAGCGACTGCAAGAGAACGGTATAGCGGCCCGTGTCGATCACCGCAGCCTAGAAGCGCAGGGCATCGAGCGCGAGCCGACCCGGCACCTTGGGCCGGCTGCGACTGGCTATGAGCGCCGGGAAAAACAGCCCAGCGATAGGCGTATCCAACTGGAGCAGGAAGCCGCCGAGCGTCTTGCTCGCGCAAAGGAACTTGGCGAGCTAGAGAGGGCCAGCCGCGAGCAGGAACAAACCATCATCGACTTGTCGGGCGACATCAAAGCGGCGATAGCCGAGCGCGACCGACGCAAGAACATCCTGGAACGCGCCCAGGCACGGCACCAGGGGCGCAGCATCGAGGACCGGGTACAGATTCGCAAGCGATGGATGCAGCGCAAGCAGGCCCGGCGCATTGCTGAACGGAACGCTATTACCGCCGCCGAGCAACGGCCCGGCATCCGCCACCCGCAGCGGGAGCAATGGCAGGCATACCGGGAACGGATACTCACGGAAGCCTATAACCGGGACCTCGCCCAGGCTTTGGGGCGATGGGTCAAGGTCGAGCAGAAGCCGGAAGGCCTGCGCATCCACAACCGGCAGATGGATCTCCTAGACCATGGCGACCGGGTAACAGCGGGGATGGGAGGAACCGACCGGGAGATCGCGGCCATGCTGGACATTGCCAGGGCCAAAGGCTGGCAACGGCTGGACATTACCGGCAGCAGCGACTTCCGGGAGAAGCTGGGCCGTGCCGCCCTCGATGCTGGATTCACCCTGGCGGATGGGGACTTGCAAGCGCGTATCCAGGAACGGCAGCGGCAGGAAGCCGCGACGCGGGAGGCGATGCTGCGCAAGCAAGCGCCGATCCTGGGGGACTGGATGCAAGAGCATCCCAAGCGGGCGGCCCTCCTGAAAACGGCAGGGCGATGGTTGCCGGGTGCCCCCGCTGGAGTGGAGGACTGGAGCGGTAAGGCCTGGGAAGCCGCCGAAGCATGGCGGATTGGCCGCCACGGCACGGCGGAAGAACGGCAACGCCTGCAAACCGAAGGGACGCCGTTGCAGCGGGATTGTGTTGGCGATGGTCGTGAGGCCGGTCTGTGTGCGTCAGCACAAAAAGGCATCTGCCTGCGGGTTGGCAGCGAAGCGCCTGTCCCGTTTCGTGACGGCCTGGTCTGGAGTCTCAAAGGGGAGATAACGAGGAAACAGATCAAGGATTTTGCACAGACTATCCAGGACAGTAAGGCCCGGTATGGCGTATCCCATCCCCTGGTGGTCACGTTCGGTTCCTTTGTCCCGGAAGAAAAGCGCGTCCTGGTCTATGAGCATTTGCTACGGAGTGGTCTGGAGGTGCAGAAGCCGGGCAACGAGCAAGGCAGGAAATCCCACGAGACCGCCCAAGAGCGCCTACGCACCCACAAAGCCGATGGCACCGAGCAACAATGGGTGATCGACAAGCGCAAGCGGGAAGCCAAGGCGGAAAAGGACAAGGCGGATGCGGAGGCCAAAAAAGCGGAGCAAAAACGGCAGCGGGAGGAACAGAAGAAGCTGGAAGCCGACCGCAAGAAGCTCAGAGAGGACGCGAAAGCGCTAGGGTGGGAGGTTGGGCGGTATGGGAAAAGCGAGGAGCGCAACCGGAGAGCGGCAGGCCTGTTAGCAGAGGCGAAGCTGCTGGAGGTAGCGGACCTCAACAAGGCCTATATCGAAGGATTGGGGGAGGGCCGGAAAGAGGCCGCCCTGGACGCTTGCCGAAAGGCCGGGGCCGCGATCCAGTACGCCCACGGCGGCAGGGAAGAACAACCGGCTTGCGACGAAAAGACGTGGGAGGCGGTGCAGAAACGGGCGCGGCAGGCGATTGCGGCAGCGGAGCAGTTGGGCATCCCGAAAGAGGAGGCCGAAGGTGCCCTATATGCCGGGCGGGATGCGGTAGTCCGGGAGCAGCAAAGGAAACTGGCGCGCGGGATGGGTGGGCCTGGATTCTAGCCGATTTTTCCAACAACTCATCTTTTCGGCCATCCTTCCAACAACGCCAGAGGCCTGCCCGAAAACATTGGCCGGGAAGACTTCGGCTGGCGTTTCCATCAAAGGGTGGTTTGGTGGACTATAGGTTTTTGCATTTCAAATCGAAACCGCCTATTCCGTTTTCCCAAGGGACCCGTATCCCAGAGTTAGCTGGAGGGCCTTGCCGGGCAGAGACCCATCTGGCCCGGTGATTCTTTGCGCATGGCCAGGGACTTGTGGCCAAAGCCAGAGGGCTTCAGGACGATTACCGCCAACGTGCGAGAATGTGATAGTCAACGCTTCCCCTGGCTTGACTGGCAGAGACTGTGCGAGAGGGATGGAGAATACGCTGTTATCTCTTGACTCGGACAAGGGCCTGCTACCAGCGACACAGCCATGGGAAACCGAACAAACCTTAATCGCTAAATTTCCGTTGGCAGTATTACCATAGTTGCCCTGTAATATCCCTATCCCGGTGATCTCGTTTGATTCTGTAGGTGTGATAAAGGTAACCTTTGCTGATTGCCCGGAAAATAGCGGGAGCGCGGTATTGTCATCCTTACCCGCCGGGATAGTTACCGATGTAACCGGATTATAGATGTAATACCTGGACAATAGAGTATTTATTGTGAAAAAAAATGTTAATAATGGAAAAAATAAATATA
>NZ_JAVRKK010000055.1:0-13058 GCF_031962545.1 Candidatus Igneacidithiobacillus taiwanensis | reverse complement strand
TGCTTTGGGAGCAGGATGTCGCAGGTTCGAATCCTGTCTCCCCGACCAATAAAACAGGTACATAGTACAAAGTCACCGTGCAGTGGAATGTTAAGTCTACCCTCTGCCCGTCTCGTTCCCCTCGCTACCCCCGAAGAGTTCGTTGCCTTCTCAATCTCCTTTCGTATTTGCCACATTGGCACGGGCATTTGTTGTAACAACGAGAGCCCTCCTTCTAGCTCGCGCGACTCTCTCAGAACTCCGATCGGGAACATAAAAAAAGCGCCACCATCATAACGATGGTGGCGCCGCTAGCGGCTCGCTTAGCGATCTGCGAGCATGCGCTCGATACGCGGTCCGAGAATCAGCTCCATGGCGTAGCCCATCTTGCCGCCGGGGACGACTATGGTATTTTTGCGCGACATGAAGCTGCCGGGAATCATCTGCAAGAGGTACGGAAAATTCTCTTCCCGGTGGTCATTGAAGCGAATTACTACCATGCTCTCGTCTGGGGTAGGAATATCGCGTGCGATGAAGGGATTGGAGGTGTCTACCATGGGTACCCGCTGGAAATTGATGTGGGTACGGCTGAATTGAGGAGTGATGTAGTTGATGTAGTCGGGCATGCGTCGCAGGATGGTATCGACGATAGCCTCGGCAGAATACCCGCGTTGGGCATTATCGCGATGGATTTTTTGGATCCATTCGAGATTGACCACGGGCACGACGCCAACGAGCAAATCCACATAGTTGGCGACGTCGTGCTCTGCCGTCTTAACCCCTCCGTGCAAGCCTTCGTAAAAGAGCAGGTCGGTACCCGCGGGAATGTCCTGCCAGGGCGTGAAGGTGCCAGGTGCGCTGCCGCGCAGTTCTGCCTCGGCGTCGTCGTGAACGTAATAGCGCATCTTGCCTGTGCCAGTCTCGCCGTACTGGCGGAACAGTGCCTCCAGGGCACCAAAATCATTACCCTCGGGCCCAAAATGGCTGATGGTCTTGCCCTGCTCGGCAGCCTTGGCAATCGCCTCGCGCATTTCCACTCGGTTGTAGCGATGAAAACTATCGCCCTCGATAACTACCGGGTTGACATTCAAACGATGAAAAATATCGTGAAAAGCATGCTTGACGGTAGTGGTGCCTGCACCGGACGAGCCAGTCACCGCAATGACAGGGTGCTTATTAGACATGATTACTGCTCCTTGAATAGACAAAAAAGCTGTGGCGCATGCAACGCGAATGTTCGAAAGTGTATATCAGCGCCGACGGCAGGCTCAAATTCCCAGACATTGGGCTATGGCGAGGGTTGGCTCGGCCTGGTTCAGGGTATAAAAATGCAGACCAGGAGCGCCCTCCCGAAGCAGCAGCGCACATTGCCGGGCAACGATCTCGGTCGCTAGCGCATTTTGCGACGCTGGATCGTCCGCATATGCCTCAAAAAGCAATTGCATGTAACGTGGTATTTCCGCCCCGCATTGGGCAGAAAAGCGCACAATTTGCTGATAATTCTGGATCGGCATGATACCGACGACGATGGGCACCTGCACCCCCCGCCGCGCCAGGGCATCCCGGAGCTGCAGATAGGCGTCGGGGTTGTAGAAGTATTGCGTAACGAGGGTATCTACCCCCGCCTTGACTTTGGCCACTAAATAATCGAGGTCGTGCTTGGCAGAGATGGCCTGCGGATGCACGTCAGGATAGGCCGAGGCGAGAATTTCGAAACCACCGAAGGCGCGAATAAAAGCGACCAAATCGCTGGCGTGGCGAAAAAAGCCGGGGTTTTCCATACCGTCGGGTAAGTCGCCACGCAAGGCGACGATACGACGGATACCCCAATCGCGGTAGCGCTGCAGCAGTTCGCGAATTCCGCTTTCGGTAGAGCCGATACAGGTGAGATGTGGTACCGCTTCGTAATCGCCCTGCTCCTGCAGAAATCGCACGGTTGCCAAGGTGCGCTCCTGAGTGGAACCTCCGGCGCCGTAGGTCACCGAGGCATAGGCAGGACGCAGGGCCGCGAGGGCGGCGACGCTCTCGCGCAGACGCTCCTCGCCAGCAGCGTTCTTCGGCGGAAAAAATTCCACCGAAATTTCTGGGGCTGCCATATCAGTAGCGGTAGGCGTCGTTCTTGAACGGGCCGTCTACCGGCACACCCAAGTACGCAGCCTGCTCAGCCGTCAACCGAGTAATCACGCCAGAGAAACCCTCCACCATGTAACGTGCCACCTCTTCATCCAACTGCTTGGGTAATACGTCGACACGAATGGCGGCAGCCTTTTCCGCTTCCGGCAGATGCGCAAAACCCGCCTGGTAAAGATGGATCTGGGCCAAGACCTGATTGGCAAAGGAGCCATCCATGATGCGGCTGGGATGGCCCGTGGCATTACCTAGATTCACCAGCCGCCCTTCGGAGAGGAGAATGAGGTAATCGTGGCTGCCCGGATTTGCCTTGCTTCCGGGCTTGGCGTCGCGGTAGACCTTGTGCACCTGCGGCTTGACTTCCTCCCAGAGCCATTCTTGGCGCATGTAGGCAGTGTCGATCTCGTTGTCGAAATGGCCGATATTGCAAACCACCGCTCCGGGCTTCAGGGCTCGTAGCATGCGCCCGTTGCAGACGTTGAGATTGCCGGTGGCCGTCACCAGCAGATCGGTCTGGGCGAGGAGCTCGCGATTGATGCAGGCATCCGTGCCGTCGTCGATACCATCGCGGTAGGGCGAAACCACCTCGTAGCCATCCATGCAGGCCTGCATGGCGCAGATGGGATCGATCTCCGTTATCCGCACGATCATGCCTTCCTGCCGTAAGGAGGCCGCCGAGCCCTTGCCAACATCGCCATAGCCCAGCACCAGGGCACGCTTGCCGGAAAGCAGATGGTCCGTGGCACGTTTGACGGCATCGTTGAGGGAATGGCGACAACCATATTTGTTGTCGTTCTTGCTTTTGGTCACCGAATCGTTGACATTGATGGCGGGAATGCGCAGGGTACCCTCGCGCAGCATCTCCCAGAGACGATGCACCCCCGTTGTCGTTTCTTCCGAAACACCGTGAATGTTTTTGAGCAACTCCGGATACTTTTGGTGCAGCAGGCCGGTCAGGTCGCCGCCATCATCAAGGATCATGTTCGGCACCCAACCATTCGGTCCGCGGATGGTCTGCTCCACGCACCACCAATATTCTTCTTCGGTCTCACCCTTCCAGGCAAATACCGGGATGCCGGCCGCTGCAATCGCAGCCGCCGCTTGATCCTGCGTAGAAAAAATGTTGCAGGAGGACCAGCGCACCTCCGCCCCCAAAGCCACGAGGGTCTCGATCAGGACGGCGGTTTGGATGGTCATGTGGATACAGCCAGCGATGCGGGCGCCCTTGAGTGGCTGCTCCGCCCGATATTTCTCGCGGATGCGCAGCAGGGCGGGCATTTCCGTTTCGGCAATGCCTATCTCCTGGCGCCCCCAGGTGGCGAGGGAGAGGTCGGCAACTTTGTAATCGGCTTGATCTTGCAACACGGCATTCATCGGGATTCAACTCCTTTGAAAGACGAGCGCGGTTGACACGAAAGTCCGCCCCGAGCCTGACCGTTTGCACGGCTGCAGCGCCCCTCGGGGCAGACCCAGGATTTAGTCGAGACCAGCAGCCGCCCGCAAGGCCGCGGCGCGATCCGTGCGCTCCCAGGTAAACTCCGGCTCTTCACGGCCAAAATGGCCATAGGCTGCGGTTTTACCATAAATCGGACGGAGGAGGTCGAGCATTTGGATGATGCCCTTGGGACGCAGGTCGAAATGCTCCCGTACCAGGGCGGCAATGCGGTCGTCGGCAATGACCCCCGTACCGAAGGTATCGACCATCAGGCTCACCGGCTGCGAGATACCGATGGCATAGGCCACCTGCACTTCGCAACGCCGAGCGAGGCCGGCGGCAACAATGTTTTTGGCCACGTAGCGACCGGCATAGGACGATGAGCGGTCGACCTTGGATGGATCCTTGCCCGAGAAGGCGCCACCTCCGTGGCTGCCCTGACCGCCGTAGGTATCGACAATGATCTTACGTCCGGTCAGACCGCAGTCACCTACCGGCCCGCCAATAACGAAACGCCCAGTGGGATTGATGAAGTACTTGGTTCCCTTGTGCAGCATCTCTGGAGGCAGAACGGGGCGAATGATTTCTTCCCGCACCGCCTCGACCAGATCGGCGTGGCTGATATCGGGGCTGTGCTGGGTGGACAGGACGACCGCGTCGATGGCCACTGGACGCCCATCCTCATAGCGCACCGTCACTTGGCTTTTGGCATCCGGGCGCAGCCAGGGCAGACGACCATCCTTGCGTACCATTGCCTGCCGCTCCGTCAACCGGTGGGCAAAGTAGATGGGGGTGGGCATGAGTACATCGGTCTCATCGCAGGCATAGCCAAACATCAGTCCCTGATCGCCGGCCCCCTGATCGAGATCGAGGCCCTTACCTTCGTCAACACCCTGGGCAATATCCGGAGATTGCTTGTCGAGGGTCTGAACCACGGCGCAAGAAGCCCAGTCAAAGCCCATCTCCGAGGAATCGTAGCCAATACGACGTACCGTCTGTCGTGCCACATCCGCGTAGTCGACCTGCGCTGTGGTGGTGATTTCTCCGGCCAAGACGATCAAACCCGTGGTAATGAGGGTTTCGGCAGCAACCCGGCCATGCGGATCTTGACTCAGAATTGCATCGAGAATGGCGTCGGAAATCTGGTCTGCGACCTTGTCGGGATGACCCTCGGATACGGACTCGGAAGTGAACAGATGACTATTGGACATGCAAAGGGCTCCTCGGCTGCGCGAACGAGATCAGACTCGTACAAGTCGCTCAAATATAGCAGAGGCGCGAGTCGTACGAAAATGAAAGACGCTCATGCAGAGCGCGAATTTCCGTCAAGGGGTGGAGTGGACTGGGGCAATGAAGGGAAAAGCAGGCTTGCTCGACTCGCCCCCCCAGAAATAGGAAATACCGCCGGTGACTTGGACGTTGTTCAGAGTGCCACCCTGCGGTTGTGGCGCATCGAACAGGAGTTGATCCTGCACCCCCAAGCGCAGACCAAAGTGGTCGCCGATGCGCTGCTCATACCCGATACCAAAAACCCCCATGAGGGAGGTGCCGCGGCCAAGCTTTGGATCGAGGACATCGCTGGAGGCACCGAGGCCCAGCGACAGGTACGGGGTGCCCGGGCCAGACAGCGCATAATAATTGCCGATGACGGAGCCACTGTATTGATTGGCGCCGGTGCGCGACTGATTCTGCAGGTTGGCAAAGGCAGAAGCCACCTGTGCCTCGATGCCGAGGTGGCTACCCAGGCGCTGCCCCACCCGCAAGCCCAGGGTGCCACCGCCACTGAGGGGTGCCGAGCCAAAGAAAGTGTTGCCGCCAAAAAGATTGACGTAGGTCTGGCCGTCGGCAGCGAGAGTGCTGGCCGGTATCGCTACCAGCGCAGCACATAACAAGCTCGCAAAGAATCGGATTCGGCCCATCGATTCGCCCCGGCAAGAGACTCTGTCGTACAATGACTACAGTATAACCTATTTTGTTCAAAACACCACTCGTTTTCGTTGCAAAAAATCCACAGGAGTCTCCATGTCTACCCTCATCTGCGGTTCCCTGGCCTTCGACACCATCATGGTCTTTCAGGACCGCTTTAAAGAACACATCCTGCCCGACCGCGTGCACATGTTGAATGTCTCCTTCACGGTTCCCGAGATGCGCCGCGACTTTGGCGGCTGCGCCGGCAACATCGCCTACAATCTCAAACTGCTCGGCGGCGACCCTTTGATCGTCGGTACGGTAGGCCAGGATTTTACGCCCTATGCCCAGCATCTGGACGAGCTGCACATTGCGCGCAGCCACATCGTCACCCTGCCCGATCAGTACACCGCCCAGGCTTTCATCACCACCGACCTCGACGATAACCAGATCACCGCTTTTCATCCCGGGGCGATGCTGCGCGCCAGCGAGAATCGCTTGGTGGGACGCATTCCTGCTGGCAGTCGCTGGGCCATCGTGGCGCCCGATGGGCTCGACGCCATGGTCGGTCATCTCGCCGATCTCCACGCCGCCGGGGTTCAGACGATCTTCGATCCCGGGCAGGCTTTGCCGCTCTTCGATGGCGACACCCTGCGCAAAATGATCGATGACGCCGATTTCTTGAGCGTCAACGACTACGAGTGCGGCATGGTGCAAGCGCGTACCGGCTGGGACTTGGCAACCCTGCGCAGCAAACTGCAGGCGCTGATCGTTACCCAAGGCGAAGCGGGTTCGCGGATCTATTTGGGGGCAGAAGAAATCGTCATCCCGGCTGCTAAGGCAAAGGCGGTGGTCGACCCGACGGGCTGTGGCGATGCCTATCGCGCCGGGCTGCTCTTTGGCCTGGAACAGGGTTGGCCCTGGGCCGTGTGTGGCCGCGTCGCCTCTCTTCTCGGTGCGTACAAGATCGAGGTGGCCGGCACCCAAAACCACCGCTTCAGCGCTGCACAATTCGCGCAACGCTACGCGGAGAATTTTGGCGAGGCACTGCCCGCGGTTACGGCTCGATAGGCTTGTCTTCCGCCTCCCAAACCACCATGCCGCCGGCCAAGCTGTGCACCTGGGTAAAACCCATTTGCTGCAGGGTGACGGCGGCAAAGGCAGAGCGAGTGCCGGTGTCGCAGTAGAGCAGCACCCGCCGCCCTCGCGCCCGGGATAGTTCCGGGTGCGCTTTGCCATAGTCGAGATCGGCCAGCGCTTCGAGATGGCCACGGGGCACATGATGCGCCCCGGGCAAACGGGCACGCGCAAAATCCTCATGCTCGCGCACATCGACGATGAGGACATCCTCTCCCGCCTCGAGCCAAGCTTCGACGGTATCGCAGTCGACTTCGCTGATTTGTGCTCGCGCCTCGCGAATGAAATCTGCCAGACTTTTTGCCATGACAATCCTCCTACTCGGAAATAGCGATACGCTGACCGCAGCGTAGCCGAAAAGCAAGAGAAAGCCCCTTCTCTTGGCCATAAATTCGTTCTATGCTCAGATTGTATTCTGCCTCCCAGAGGAGTCTGCCATGATCCGGAAACGCAGCAAGACCGCCGAATGCAAGCTTCCTTCCCTGGCCATGGACGCCGAAGGGCTTTGTCAGGACACGCAGCATTATTTGTTCCGCACCCTCGGCGTTCCAAGCGAAGGTTTGGTGGCCGAGGCGCAGGCCAACAGTATCTATATCGCCGTAGGGATGGCACTGCGTGATCGCTTGGTGGAACGCTGGAATCGCACCGAAGCGCAGTGCCGGGCCACGCAAGGCAAGCGCGCCTTCTATCTTTCGTTGGAATTTTTGCTCGGACGCAGTCTGAACAATACCCTGCTCAATCTCGGGCTGGAAGAAGCCGCGCAGAACGCGTTGCTGAGCCAAGGCTGGGAGTTGGCAGAAATTGCCGAGCAGGAGGCGGATGCGGGCCTTGGTAACGGGGGACTCGGGCGTCTCGCCGCGTGTTTTCTGGATAGCTGCGCGAGCCTAGCCTTGCCGGTCACTGGCTATGGCATCCGCTATGACTACGGAATGTTTCGCCAAGAAGTCCATGGCGGCGAGCAGGTGGAAGAGCCGGATCACTGGCTCAAGAACGGCTATCCCTGGGAGCTGAAGCGCCCGCATCGCGTCCGGCGAGTACTCTTTGGGGGGCACAGCGAAACCTACATCGATGCTGGCGGACGTACCCGCTTTCGTTGGGTGAACACCCATGACGTTCTCGCCGTGCCCTACGATATCCCCATCCCCGGCTACGCCAATGGGGTGGTCAACACCCTGCGCCTGTGGCGTGCCGCCGCTACCGATGTCTTCGACCTAGGCGAATTCAACGCCGGCGCCTATCCCGAGGCGGTAGCGGCCAAGAATGCTGCTGAACATATCAGTATGGTCCTCTACCCCAATGACAGCAGTGAGAATGGCAAGGAATTGCGGCTGCGCCAGCAATATTTTCTGGCCTCCGCCAGCCTCCAGGATGTACTCGCCGACTGGGCTGCGGAGCACGGCGACGATTTTTCCCACTTTGCCAGTCAGCATGTATTCCAGCTCAACGATACCCACCCGAGCATTGCCGTGGCGGAGCTGATGCGCCTACTCCTCGATGTGCACGGCTTGGATTGGGATACCGCCTGGACTATCACCAGCAACTGCATGGCCTACACCAATCATACCCTGCTCCCGGAGGCCCTCGAACGCTGGCCAGTGCGGCTCTTCCGGCAATTGTTGCCGCGAGTGCTAGAAATCGTGTACGAAATCAATGCCCGCTTTCTGCGCGAGGTGGCGCGCCGCTACCCGGGCGACAGCGCGCTATTGGCTCGTCTTTCGCTCATCGAAGAGGGTCCGGAGCCGATGCTGCGCATGGCGCATCTCGCCGTGGTTGGCAGCTTCTCCGTCAACGGCGTGGCCGCCCTGCACACCGAGCTGTTGCGGAAGGATCTGTTCCGTGACTTCTCGCTCCTCTGGCCGGAACGCTTCAACAACAAGACCAATGGCGTCACGCCGCGGCGCTGGTTGCAGTCCGCCAATCCCGAGCTGTGCGCATTGATCAGTAGCAAAATCGGGACGGCATGGCAGCAAAATCTGGACGCCCTGCGTGAACTCGCTCCCTATGCCAATGATGCCCGCTTCCGCAAGAGCTGGGCCAAGATTCGTGCCGCCAACAAGGCTGCTTTGCTGGATATCATCGCCCGGCAGACCGGGGTACAGATGATTCCTGGCGCCCTCCTCGACGCTCAGGTCAAGCGCATCCACGAATACAAACGACAATTGCTGAACGCCTTGCACGTGGTGCATCTCTACGACCGCATCAAGCGCGGCGACCTCGACGGCTTTACGCCACGCAATGTGCTCTTTGCCGGCAAGGCGGCACCCGGCTATTTCATGGCCAAGCGCATCATCCGCTTCATCAACGAGATCGCCCGCACCATCAATGCCGACCCCGACACCGAGGGCCTACTGCGTGTCGTTTTCCTGCCCGACTATCGGGTATCGCTGATGGAAAAGATCTGCACCGCCACCGACCTCTCGGAGCAGATCTCTACCGCTGGCAAGGAGGCCTCCGGTACCGGCAACATGAAATTCATGATGAACGGCGCCCTCACCATCGGTACCCTCGACGGCGCCAACATCGAGATTCGCGACGCCGTAGGGGCGGAGCATTTCTTCCTCTTTGGTCTCAATGCCGAGGAGGTGGCACATTTGCGGCCGCGCTACGACCCGCAGCATTTCGTTGCCGCCGACCTCGACCTCGAGCGCGTCCTGCAACTGGTGCGCAGCGGCTATTTCAATCCTTACGATTTTGGCCTATTCGACTGCCTCCTCGATGCCGTCTCCTCTCCCCACGATCCGTGGATGGTGCTGGCGGACTTCACCAGCTACAAACAAAAGCAACAGGAGGTTTCGGCACTGTGGGGCGATCAGGAGGAATGGCTGCGCTTCAGCATCCGCAACACCGCCGCGAGCGGGGTCTTTTCCAGCGACCGCACCATCCGCGAGTACAACCAGGATATCTGGCACTTGCAACCATTGGTGGCGGAGGGCGGCCGTCTTGATTAGAATCGGCAACCAAATCGATTGCGAGATGTGAAGGAGTTTCGTGAGCAAAGCGTCTGTTCGTCCCGTTGTGCTGCTCATCCTCGATGGCTGGGGATATCGCGAGGCGGCGGAGGATAACGCCATCGCCCAGGCCCATACGCCGAACTGGGACGCCTGGTGGCAACACTACCCCCATACCCTACTACAGGCATCAGAGGCTTCCGTAGGCCTGCCGCGCGGGCAAATGGGCAACAGCGAAGTCGGCCACATCAACATCGGTGCCGGACGCGTCGTCTACCAAGAATACGAGCGCATCAATCGCGCCATTGCCGACGGCAGCTTCTACCGGAATGCCGACCTCGTTTCGGCGGTGGACGCTGCCGCGAGCCGGGGTAAGGCAGTCCATATTCTTGGCCTGCTCTCCCCGGGCGGGGTCCATTCCCACGAGGATCATCTTCTCGCCGGTTTGCGGCTGGCGCGCCGGCGTGGTGCCGAACGCGTCTATCTGCATGCGTTTCTCGATGGTCGCGACACAGCGCCCCGTTCGGCGGCCGCCTCCTTGCAAAAGGTCGAGGCCGTCCTCGCGGAGGAGGGAGGTACACTAGCCACCCTCATCGGCCGCTACTATGCCATGGACCGCGATCATCGGTGGGATCGGATTCAGAAGGCCTACGACCTCATCACCCAGGGCTTGGGGCAAGAGTTCCCTAGCGCCGAAGCCGCCCTCGCAGCGGCGTATGACGAGGTCGAAAGCGACGAGTTCGTTCCGGCATCCCGCATTGGCGCCCCGGTGACGGTCGAGGATGGCGACAGCATTCTCTTTCTCAACTTTCGCTCCGACCGCGCCCGCCAGATTACCCGTGCCTTCGTCGAGCCCGACTTTTCCGGCTTTGTGCGCGCCCGCAGCCCCAAACTTGCGGCCTTCGTCACCCTCACGGAATACAGCGAGCAACTGCCGGTGTCCGTGGCCTTTCCGCCCACCCGCCTGCGTAACACCTTTGGGGAGTGGGTGTCGCGCTTTGGCCTGCGCCAACTACGCATTGCCGAAACGGAAAAATATGCGCATGTCACCTTCTTTTTCAATGGTGGCGAGGAACAGGTATTCGCAGGTGAGGATCGCATTCTCGTGCCTTCTCCTGGGGTTGCCACCTACGACCTGCAACCGGAGATGAGTGTGGGGGATCTTGCCGACCGATTGGTGGCAGAGATCGAAGCACAGCGCTACGATGTCATCATCTGCAATATTGCCAACCCCGATATGGTCGGCCATAGCGGCAAGCTGAGCGCCGCCATTGCCGCCGTCGAGGCCGTCGACCGCGCGCTGGGGCGCATCGTACCCGCCGTTCGGGCGCAGGGCGGCGAGGTGCTGATTACCGCCGATCATGGCAATGTGGAACAAATGCGCGATCCGGAAACCGGTCAGGCGCATACGGCACACACCTGTAATCCGGTACCGCTGCTGTATATTGGGCGACCCGCTCGCCTGCTGGATACCGGCGCCCTCGAAGATCTGGCACCGACCCTCCTCCAACTTCTTGGCCTGCCCCAACCCCCGGAAATGGGTGGCAAAAGCCTGATCGAGAGCGCGTGAACCCCCGTCTTCCTTCCTTCTTTGCCCTCCTTGCTGCACTACTCTGCCTAGATGCCGGGTCCGCCACAGCCAGCGATCTGCCGCAAAAGATCAACGCCAACAAGGCACGCTTGGCGGACATTCATCACAGTGTTTCGGCATTACAAGCACAATTGCAGGAAAAGCAGAAAACCCAAAGCCAGTTGCGTGCCGAGATCCAGCAATTGGACGTGCGCATTAAAAGTACCCAGGATAAACTCCATAAGATCGAAAACGAGCGGCAACAGACCCGGGCGCAAATCGCCAAGCTACAGCAGCAGATCGACCAATTACAGCAAACACTCCAGCAGCAGAAGCAGATCCTCGCAGACCAACTGCGTGCCGCCTACATGCTTGGCGGCGAAACGCCTTTGGCGGTGTGGCTGCAAACGGAAAAACCGGCGGAAATTGGTCGGTTGAGCGTGTATTACCAGAGTTTGGCGCGGGCACGCCTGGAGCTGATCAGCAAAACGCAAAGCACCACAGCGCAGATTGCCGAGAGGCAGAAACAAAAAAAGCAACAAGAAGCACAGCTGACCCAACTCGCTCAGCAAACCCAGACGCAGGAAAACACCTTGCAGGCTCAGCGCAACCAGCACGCCAATCTTGAGGAGCAACTAGTGCGGCGCATTGCTGCCGATCGGGCAAAAATTGCCAGCCTCGAAGCCAATGCCAACATCCTCAATGGCTTGGTGAGGCGTCTGACCGCTCAGTACAGCCAACAGTTGGCCGCCGAAAGGGCGGCGGCCAAGCGGGCGGCGGAGGCAGCAGCGCGCAAACGCGCTGAAGAACAGCGCCTGGCCGCCGAGCGCCGGGCAGCAGCGCAAGAAGCGGCGGCACGTGCGGCAGCGGAACGGCGTGCCGCCGCCCGCGCTGCCGAGAAGAAACGCGCCGAAGAGCTGCAAGAGCAGTTGCATCGAGCACCCCTGCCGAGCAAGCCGGTCACCCCGGCGCCGATCACGACGGCCCCAGTCCAAGCAACGCCCATGGAGCCCACTCCTCCGACCAGCCCACCACCGAGTGTTGCCGTTGGACACGGCAGTTTTCCGCCGCCGGTGAACGCTCCTGTACAGCATCTCTTTGGTACCCCGCGCGTTGCCGGTGGGCCGGCTTGGGAGGGAGTGACCTTTGCCGCGGCCGCAGGCACCCCGGTCCATGCCATCGCACCGGGTATGGTGCTCTATGCCGGCCCTCTCACCGGATATGGGGAGATCGTCATCGTCCAGCAGGCGGATCTGGTGCTGGCAATTTATGGACACCTGGCCCAGCCACAGGTGCGGGTCGGGCAGAAAGTGCAGACAGGGAGTTTGCTCGGCAGTGTCGGCAGCGGCGGAGCAATGCAGAACGATGGCCTTTACCTCGAAATTCGCAGCCATGGACATCCCGTCAATCCCTTGCAATACCTGCGCTGATCCTTATGCCTTTGGAGGCCGCATGACCCGCCGTATCCTGCAGCTTTGTCTACCCTTCCTGGTATTCGGGACGCTGGCGATGAGCAGCCCCCCGGCCTGGGCAGACGACGGCAAAAATGCCGAAATTCCGCTGCGAGAAATCCAGACCCTGAGCGAGGTCTTTGCTCTGATCAAGGCCGACTATGTGGACCCCAGCTCCAATCAGAAGCTCATGCAGGGGGCGATTGCCGGCATGGTGCAGTCCCTCGATCCGCATTCTGCCTACCTAACCCCGGAAGAGTGGAAAAAGATGCAGGAGGTTACCGATGGTCGCTTCGGCGGGGTGGGCATCGAGATCACCCCCGATCATGGCCTCTTGCGGGTGGTGACGCCCATCGACGGCACGCCGGCGGCCAAGGCAGGGATCCGCGCCGGTGATGTGATCGTCAAGATCAATGGCAAAGCGGTGGAGGGGCTGGGTCTGGAAAAGGCTGTCGATGAGATGCGCGGCAAGCCCGGTAGTAAAGTTACCCTCACGCTGT
>NZ_JAVRKK010000054.1:0-13095 GCF_031962545.1 Candidatus Igneacidithiobacillus taiwanensis | reverse complement strand
AGGCAACCCACCACCCGCAATAATCGTATAACAATATATTCTTGTTGTTTGACAGCGGATCGGCTATAAAGGAGAAAACTTTTGCAGCAGGAGCGCTCCCATGCCCACCCACCCCGAGAACCACATCGCAGAAGTGCGGCCCATTCGTCTTACCGAGTTGCGCAGCGTCATCCGACCAGAGCGCTACCAGCAATCCCCTAGCCGCGCCCTGCTTGCTTATGCCTTCGACGGCAGCCTGTATCTGGCGGCGATTGCCGGGGCCCTGCTGGCGCCCCACTGGGCCCTCAAACTACTCTTTGGTCTGCTGGCGGGGTCTGCCATCGCTTTCATGTTCGTGTGGGCGCACGACGCCGCCCACGGCGCGCTATTTCGCAGTCAGCGCCTATCGCGTTGGTTGGGTACGCTCTTCATGCTGCCTTCGTTCAACATGTACCGGCTCTGGGCCCATGGCCACAATCGCGTACACCACGGCTTTACCAGCTTGAGCTCCGTCGACTGGATTTGGCGCCCCTGGACCCCCGCCGAATACGAGGCGAAACCCCGCTTTCAGCGCCTGCTCTATCGCTTGGAGCGCAGTCCCTACGGTTGCGCTCTGCATTACCTGCTGCGCGTGTGGTGGCCGGGCATGATCCGCTTTCGTGGTGACGGCAAAAACCGTGTTCTCTTCCGCCGCGACAAGTGGCTGACCTTGGCATTTTTTGTGGGCTTTTCCGTGCTCGCCTACGCCGTTGGAGGACTGTGGTCGTGGTTTGCCGCAGTGCTGCTGCCTTTTTTGGTCTTTAACTATTACATCGCCTTGTTCGTCTTTTTACACCACACCCACCCCGACCTGCCCTTCTTTGCCGAAAAGGAAGACTGGTCGCCGGCCTTGGGACAACTCTACTGCAGCACCATCGTACGTTGCTCGCGCATAAGTGAGATGCTGATCCATAACATCCTCATCCACACGCCTCACCATGTGGATCCGCGCATCCCCTACTATCATCTGCGCGAGGCTTACGCCGATTTGGCCGCCCACTACGGTCAGTACATTCACGAGATGCGCTTCAGCTTGCGCGGGGTCTGGCGCATCTTCCGCGAATGCCAACTCTACGACTACGAGAACCGGCGCTGGCTGCGCTTTCGCCAGCGCCGGGCGTGGCTGGCCGAACAGCAGCTGCCGCGGAGCATCGTCCCCCTGGGAGAGCACGCGGCGCCCTGAAGCGCTCAGCCGCCGTAGTAGTCGCGGTACCAGGCAACAAAGCGCGCAATGCCGGTGGCAAGCGCCGTGCGCGGGGCAAAGTCCACCGCCTGCTGCAGCTCCGAGACCTCGGCATAGGTCGCATGGACGTCGCCATCCTGCATGGGGAGAAGCTCGAGGGTTGCTCGTCGACCAAGGGCTTCTTCCAGTACATGGATGAAGTCGAGCAAGGCAACGGGCTGATGATTGCCGATGTTGTAGATGCGAAAAGGTGCGGCACTACTGGCGGGGTCCTGCGGCCAGGACGATTGCGGCGCCGGGACCAACGGCAGCAGACGGAGCACAGCCTCGACAATATCGTCGATGTAGGTGAAGTCGCGCTGCATCTGCCCGTGGTTGAAGACCGGTATTTTCTCCCCAGCGAGGATTTTTTGCGTAAAACTGAAGTAGGCCATGTCTGGCCTGCCCCAGGGTCCGTAGACGGTAAAAAAGCGCAGTCCGGTCATGGGGATACGATAGAGGTGGGCGTAGCTGTGGGCCATCAACTCGCCGGCGCGCTTGGTGGCGGCGTAGAGGCTCACCGGATGGTCGACCGGATCGTGCACGCTATAGGGCAGGCGACTATTGGCCCCGTAGACCGAACTCGAGGAGGCAAAGAGCAAATGCTCGACCTGCTGGTGCCGACAGCCCTCGAGTATGTTAAGAAAACCTTGCAGATTGCTATCTACATAGTCGTGGGGCGCCTTGAGGGAGTGGCGCACCCCGGCTTGGGCAGCCAAGTTGACCACGGCGGCAAAGGGTGTTTTTGCAAAAAGCCCCTCCATTCCGGCGCGATCGGCCAGATCGAGGCGCTGAAACTGAAACCCAGGGTGGCTTTCGAGCAGGTGCAAGCGCGCACGCTTCAGGGCCGGGTCGTAGTAGGCATTGAGGTTGTCGATACCATAGACCGTGTAGCCCTCGGCGAGTAACCGGCGGCTGAGATGAAAACCGATGAAGCCTGCCGCACCCGTAACTAGCACTCTGCCTTCCATCTTTACTCCTTGTCGCGCAGCCAGCGCAGGTAGCGACGCACGCCAGCGGCGACGTCGAGAAAGGGCTTGTCGTAGCCGGCGGCCCGCAGCCGTCGGATATCCGCCTGGGTAAAGCTCTGGTACTTGCCGTGTAGGGCCTCGGGCATGGGCATGTACTGGATGACGCCGGTCTTTTGCAGCTCTGCCAGACTACGAGCCGGCCGTCCAGCCTCCTCGTCGATGGCCTGGATTACAGCTGTCGCTACCTCATTGAAGCTCTGCGCCCGACCCGTGCCAACGTTGTAGATGCCGGACTGCGGCCGATCGAGGAAATGCAGGTTCACGGCGACAACATCATCGACGTGGATGAAATCCCGTTGCTGCTCACCGTCGGCATAGCTATCGCTGCCGGCAAAGAGCCGTACCTGCCCCTCCTGACGATATTGGCGGGAAAAATGCAGGGCTACTGAGGCCATACGCCCTTTGTGGAACTCCCGGGGCCCATATACATTAAAAAAGCGAAAGCCATGCACCGGCGCTTGCAGTTGCCCCCAGTGGGCACGCAAATATTGGTCGAACTGAAATTTGCTGAAAGCGTAGATATTGAGCGGATCTTCGGCGCTGCGTTCCTCATGAAAGGAGCCCGTCATACCATAAACCGAGGCGCTCGAGGCATACAAAAAAGGTACGCGCTGTTCCTGACACCAGTGGAATAGGGCCTTGGTATAAGCAAAGTTGTTTTCCATGACATAGCGACCGTCGCTTGCCATGGTGTCGGAGCAGGCTCCCTGATGCAGAATGGCGTCGATTTTACCAAACCGCCCCGCGAGCAGGGCGGGTAAAAAGGCCTCGGCTTCGTAGTAGTCGCGGATATCGAGATCGGCGAGGTTGCGAAACTTGTCCGGACGTTGCAGGTGATCGCTCACCAAAATATCGGAAATTCCCCGTTGATTCAGGGCATACACAAGATTGGCACCGATAAACCCGGCACCGCCAGTGACAATAAACATATCTGCGCGCACCTCCTTCGCGCTATCATAGCAAAAACCCGTGGGAGAGGAGCCATGCCCGATCAATCTTTGCTGACCATCGTCGTTCTCCTCGCTGCCGCCGTACTACTGGTCGCGCTGGCGCGAACGATTCGCCTGCCACCCATCATCTCCTATCTGATGGTAGGCATCCTACTCGGTCCGCATGCCTTGGCATTGGTTCCGGACGAGGAGCGGATGCGTCATTTGGCGGAGTTTGGTGTCGTCTTCTTGATGTTCAGCATTGGCTTGGAATTCAGCTTGGCGCAGTTCATGCGCATGCGCCGCCTCGTTTTTGGCCTGGGTACTGCCCAAGTTTTGCTCACTGCTTTCGCCTTTTTGGCCGTAGCCCTGCTCATTCCCCTGCCCTGGCGAACCGGTGTCACCCTAGGGGGTATTCTTGCGCTTTCTTCTACCGCCATGGTGGTGCGCGCCCTGGCCGAGCGCCTCGAAACCCAAAGCCGACATGGGCGAATTGCCATCAGCATCCTGCTGTTTCAGGATCTTGCCGTCATTCCCTTGCTGATCTTGATTCCTGCGCTGGCGGGTTCTACCGCCAACCTTCCCCACGATCTCGCCATTGCCAGCGGCAAAGGCGCTGTTGCGGTGCTGATTCTCCTACTGCTCGGGCGGCCGCTGATCAATCCGTGGTTTGGCTGGGTAGCGGCGCGCAAGTCCAACGAGCTCTTTATGCTGAATTTGCTTTTGGTGACTCTGGCCTTGGCCTGGGTTACCGAAGCGGCCGGACTTTCGCTGGCCCTCGGCGCCTTCATTGCCGGCATGCTGCTCGCCGAAACGGCCTATCGCTACCAAGTGGAAGCGGACATTGCATCTTTCCGTGACATCCTGCTTGGGCTCTTCTTTGTAACCATTGGGATGATGGTCAATGTGCCGGTGCTCCTTGCCTACCTTCCTTGGGTGCTCTTCGTGTTGTTGCTCATTTTTGTGCTCAAAGGCGTTATCGTTTGGGCAGTATGCCGGTTCGCCGGCTTCGAAACCGGCGTGGCAATTCGCAGCGCCATCGTTCTCGCCCAGGCAGGAGAGTTTGGTTTTGTATTGATTTCTTTGGCGGCGCAGAAAAATCTCGTCCCTAGTAATGTCCTCCAGCCGGTGCTCGGCGCCATGCTCTTGTCGATGCTACTGGCACCACTTCTGGTACAGCATAATGGCCGCATTGCCCGCTTTTTTGCACCCGGGTACAAAAAACAGCGGCAGCAGAATTTGGACATGGTGCGCGAGCAGGATTTACGCGAGCAAGTCATCATTTGTGGATATGGGCGCGTCGGCCAGAGTATCGCCCGCGTGCTTGACGACGAGGGCGTGCCCTACCTGGCCCTGGATCTCGATCCCACCCGCGTGCGGCAAGCCCAGGCTGCCGGCGAGTCGATTTTTTATGGCGACGCTGGCCGCCGCGATCTACTGGAGGCGGCCGGGATTGCCCATGCCCGCGCCATTGTCATCACCTACGGCAATTCCAAGCAGTCGATTCGCGTGCTGGCAGCGGCCAAGGAGCTGCGACCGCAAATCCCGGCCATCGTACGCGCCCACGACGACAGCCAAATGGAAGCACTGGAGGCGGCGGGCGCAGACGCGGTCATCCCCGAAGTCACCGAAGGCGCCTTGATGCTGGCCTCGCAAACCTTGCTACAGATTGGTTTTCCCATGAGCACGGTGTTGCGCCGGGTGCGTCGCTTTCGCCAGGAGCGCTATAGCCTCTTTCGCGGCAACTTTTGGGGCGGATCAGAGCCCGGAGAAGACCAGAACTCGCCCCGCCTTTACCCCATTGCTCTTGGCGAGACGGCCTATGCCTTAGGGCATCGCCTTGGCGACTTGGACTTGGAGCGCTTCGACGTGCAGGTAGCCGCCGTGCGCCGCTTTGGCATTCGTGGTCGTGAGCCTTCGCCAGATACCCGCTTGCGTCGCGATGATGTAGTGGTGCTCTTTGGCCGGCCGGAAGCCTTGGCCGAGGCGGAGCGCTTCGTGCTCAACGGCGAGCAGGAAGAAAAGCCGGCCAAGGCGCAAGAAGTCGCCTAGGGGCATGGGATCATAGAGGGGTAACGGGATGCGTTGGAGTCTATTGGAAATTGAAAGGCAAACAGAAATTGTCATCTGGCAGGGAGAAGAGGCCTTTCTGCTACGCGACCTGGGTGCAGAGTATGGCGCCCGCGATGTGCTCGAAGCCAGTCCGGCACTACGCGATCGGCTTTCGACCCCAACTTGGCACCAGGGACTCCGCGCCGTCGACTTGAAAACAGCACGCTACCTGCCGCCCCTACTGGGCCAAAAGATCCTCTGCGCTGGCCTCAACTACCGCGATCATATCCTGGAAACCCACAGCGAAACGCCGACCTATCCCAACTTCTTCATCCGCTTTCCAGATTCTTTTGTAGGACACGAGGAGGCCCTGGAGATCCCACCGGTATCCTCCGCCTTCGATTACGAAGTAGAGCTCGCGGCCGTGCTCGGACGGCCTCTCTTTGGCAGCATCTCGCGCGATGCGGCGCTGGCGGCGGTAGGGGGCTACACCCTTTGCAACGATGGCAGCTTCCGCGACTTGCAATTTCGTGCAAGCCAATGGACCCTGGGCAAGAATGTGCCGCGCAGTGGCGCTCTCGGGCCTTGGGTGCTAAGCGCCCACGAGTTGCCCTTAGGGGCGCGAGGCTTGCAGCTGCAGACCTGGGTGGGTACGGAGTGCCTACAAAATGGCAACAGCGCCGACCTACTCTTTGACGTTGCCGACTTGCTGATTGCCCTGGCGGCGGTCTTGCCTTTGGGGCCGGGCGATGTGCTCGCCACCGGTACCCCAGCCGGGGTCGGCTTTACTCGCCAGCCACCGCGCTTTTTACAAGACGGCGAAGTCTGCGAACTGCGTATCGAGGGTATTGGCAGCCTCCGCAACCCGGTACGCAAGGTCGCTCACTCCAAATAGGTGTATCCCTGCAGACCATCGCGGAACTCGCGCAAAAAGCCCTCGCGCTTGGCGGCCGGGATGTGCAGATTGGTGGCCGCCAGCTTCTTTTCGAACTCGCGCACCAACTCTTCGGCAGAAAACTGCACCGCTTGCAAGACTTCCGCCACGGTGTCTCCAGGCACCGCCCCCTCCAGACGCAGGGAGCCGTCGCTTTCGCAGATGACATTGACGGCATCGGCATCGCCAAAGAGGTTGTGCATGTCACCCAGAATTTCCTGGTAGGCGCCCACCAGAAAAACGCCGAGACAGTAATTTTCGCCCTCCTGCACGGCATGTACCGGCAGGCTAGGGCTGAGCCCATCGGCGGTCACATAGGCATCGATACGCCCGTCGGAGTCGCAGGTGATGTCCTCGAGGCGAGCGCGGCGGGTTGGGCGCTCATCGAGACGCTGGATGGGCATGATCGGAAACACCTGGTCGATGGCCCAGACATCGGGCAAGGACTGGAAGAGAGAAAAGTTGGCAAAATATTTATCTACCAGTTTTTCTTCTAGTTCATCCAGAATTTCACGATGGGCGCGCTTTGCGGCATCGAGCAACGATCGGCAGCGCCACATGAGGTGCGCATAGATCCGCTCTGCCCGCGCCCGCCCGGCAAGATCCAGCAGCCCGAGCTTGAAGGCCTGCTGGTCTTCGCCAAGGCGAAAAACCGCTTCTTGATAGATTTCCAGGGCGGTGCTTGCATCGGGACGGCTTTCCAGGCGCGCGAGCAAACGCGCCCATGGGTCTTTGGCATCCTCGGGCCGGTCCGTTGCCGCCAAACTCTCCCCCGCCGCCGTCTCGACATCGATGACGTTGAACAACAGCACCGCATGGTGCGCCGTTAGGGCGCGTCCCGATTCCGAGATGATACGCGGTTGCGGCAGCGCCTCCTCCCGGCATAGCTGCGCGAGTCCTTCGACTACCGCTTGCGCGTAGTCCTCGAGGCGATAATTGGTGGAACAGTAGGCGCGGGAATGGGTACCCTCGTAATCCACCCCCAAACCGCCGCCCACGTCTACCACCTGCAGATTGGCGCCCAAGCGTCGCAGCTCGCCGTAGAGGCGGGCGCACTCGCGCATCCCCTCATGTATATGCTGAATATTGGGAATCTGCGAGCCGAGATGAAAATGCAGCAATTGCAGATACTCGAGGGCGTCATTGCGCTCCAACTCGGCTACCAGCTTGAGGATTTCCGTAGAAGAAAGACCAAATTTGGATTTTTCGCCGCCGGTATTCTGCCATTTTCCTGCCCCGGCCGAGGCCAAACGGGCACGCAGCCCGATACGCGGCCGCACCCCGAGCTCCTGGCTGATGCGTAGAATCAACGGTAGTTCGGCGCTCTTCTCCACCACCAGATATACCTGCAAGCCAAGGCTCTCGCCCATCAGGGCGAGACGAATATATTCCGCATCCTTGTAGCCGTTGCAGATGATCGTCCCGCCCGCGGGCATGAGGGCAAGAACGATCAACAGCTCCGGCTTGCTCCCCGCCTCCAGACCAATCTGCCCCGCGCCGGCGTGCAGAATCTCCTCCACCACCCGGCGCTGTTGGTTGACCTTGATGGGATAGACTGGGGTATAGGAAGCGGCGTAATTTTCGCGACGCATTGCCTCCGCAAAGGCATGTTGGAGAGCCCGCACGCGCTGCTGCAAAATCTGCGGAAAACGCAAGAGGCAAGGCAAGCCAAGATTTTGGCCGGGCAAGCGGCTCAACACGTCGACCAAGCCAGCCCGCGCCGAATCGGCGCCACCCTGGGGCGTTACCCAAAGCTGGCCATCTTCACCTACCTGAAAATATCCCTCGCCCCAATGGGCAAGATTATAGAGATTGCTTGCGTCTTCCCCAGTCCAGCCCACTTGCCGCCCTCCCCTCATGCTCGCGCGGCTCAGTCTAGGGCTTGCCGGGGTCGCGCTCAAGGCATACCGCCCAGGCTGCGTTACAAAGCCTCGTTGGCGTAGTCTGCCAAACGCGAGCGCTCGCCCCGGCGCAGGGTCACATGGCCGCTGTGCTCCCAGTTTTTGAAGCGATCGACCACGTAGGTCAGGCCCGAAGTCGTCTCGGTAAGGTACGGAGTATCGATCTGGGCAATGTTGCCTAGGCAGACCACCTTGGTCCCTGGCCCGGCGCGGGTGATCAGGGTCTTCATCTCCTTGGGCGTGAGGTTTTGCGCCTCGTCGATGATGACGAATTTTTCGAGGAAGGTGCGCCCGCGCATGAAGCTCATCGATTTGATACGCAGGCGCTTGCCGATGAGATCCTGGGTCGCGCTGCGCCCCCAACTGCCCGCGCCCTCCGGGCCGCGGGAGAGGATTTCGAGATTATCTTCGATGGCCCCCATCCACGGCTGCATTTTCTCTTCTTCGGTGCCCGGCAAAAAGCCGATCTCATCGCCCACCGGTACGGTGGCACGGGTAATGATGGCCTCGGCATAGCGCTTGTCTTCAAAGATTTGCTGCAGCGCCGCCGCCAGGGTCAGCAGCGTCTTACCGGTACCTGCCGGCCCGAGAATGCTGACGAAGTCGATGTTGGGATCGAGGAGCAAAGACAAGGCATAATTCTGTTCGCGGTTGCGCGCGCGCACTCCCCACACCGCATTGCGCTCGGTGCTGTAGTCGACAATGCGCTCGATGATGGCGTGATCCGGGGCGACGGAACGGACGATGGCCGAGAAGTCCTCGCGCTGCTCGCCTTCGGGACTGATCTGGATGAATTGGTTGGGGTACCAATGGGCGATCGCCGGCCCGCGCAGGCGGTAAAAGCTGCGTCCACTCTCCTGCCAGGCATCGAGGTCGCGGCTGTGGTGCTCCCAAAAATCCGCCGGCAGGATGTCGACGCCAGTGTAGAGCAGGTCGGCATCTTCCAAGGCGCGATCGTTGTGATAGTCCTCCACCCGAATACCCAGGGTGCGGCCCTTGATGCGCAGGTTGATGTCCTTGCTAACCAGGATCACCTCGCGCTCGGGGTGCAGGCTCTGCAAGGCCAAGGTCACCGCGAGAATCTCGTGGTCCGCCTTACCCCCCGCCAAGTCTTCGGGCAACTTTTGCTGGTAGGCTGCCGTCTGGAAATACAAACGCCCCTGGGCGTAGGGCAGCGGCAAACCCGCCTCGAGGTCGGCATCGCTGGCTAGCATCTCATCGAGATGCCGACTCACTTGGCGCACATTACGTGCCTGCTCGCTCAGACCTTTCTTGTGCTGGTCCAACTCCTCCAACACGATCATCGGCAAAAGGATGTCGTGTTCCTGAAAACGGAACAACGACGCCGGATCGTGCATCAAGACATTGGTATCGAGAACGTAAAGGCGCGGCTGATTACCCTCGGGCTTGTCGCTCATTTGGCGAGCTTTTGCACTTCGGCCAGGATTTTTTCGGCGTGGCCAGCGGCCTTTACCTTACTTTCTGCATAGGCCAACTTGCCTTCGGCATCGATAATGAAAGTGCTGCGCTCGATACCCATGTACACCTTGCCGTAGTTCTTTTTTTCCTTGATGACGTCGTAGGCCTTACACAAGGTCTCGTCGGGATCGGAAAGCAGCGAGAAGGGAAAGGAATATTTGCAGGCGAATTTGTCGTGGCTGGCCACACTATCCCGCGACACGCCGAGCACTTCCGCCCCCAGAGCCTGGAATTTGGGGTAGAGAGCGCTGAACTCCTGGCCCTCTGTGGTGCAGCCCGGGGTATCGTCTTTGGGGTAGAAGTAGAGGACCACGATCTTGCCCCGCAGGCTTTCCGAAGATATCAGCTCACCGCGTTGATTCTGCGCCGCAAATGCCGGAGCCATTTGACCGATTTCGAGGGTTTCCGCCATGACTTTTCTCCCTGTTGGTTAGGACGAATCTACCGCGAGCCCCGCGCGACTGTCCAGTTACTTTGCCGCGGCTGCGCCTGCGGGGTACCATTCAGACATGGACCAACAGAGTGCAGTGGCAGAACGTACCAGCGAGGCAGAGCGCCGCATTCGCGCCGCCGGCCAGCGCCCGACCAAAGCGCGGCTGCAGATTCTGCAGGCGTTGCTCGATCTTGCGCAGCCGGTGAGCCATGGCGAAATTCAGGAGCACATTCTCGAGCACTGGAAGGAAGCCATGGACCGCGTTACCCTCTATCGCGGCCTCGACTGGCTGGTGCAACACCAACTCACCCACCGCATTACCGCCGACGACCGCGTCTGGCGCTTCAGTGCCATCAACCTCGAGCACCCCTCCCATCCGCATTTTCATTGCCTGCGCTGCGGGCAAGTCCTTTGCCTACCCGAAAGCCAACTCCCCCAGCCCATCCTCCCCGAAGACTACCGGGTCGAGGAAATCGAAATGGTCGTCAACGGCATCTGCCCCCATTGCCAAAAGACCGTGGAGAGCGGGGATAAGAAGGGGGGCTGAGAAATCCGCGGTTTTTTCATCAGTCGGATTCGATCATACCCAAACAAAAATCTGCGCAGGACGGCGAGCTCTACGACATAACAAGCCTGCCTCGCTCACAAGGTCTACCACTGCAATACCAACGGTATATCCAAACGCCAGCAGCCTAGTGCATTTAGAGCGAAGGTCGGCTAAATTGGTAGCGCCGCATAACCAATCGAGTCGAGTAAGGAGAAAACATGTACAAGTCTTTTTGGATCAGCGTCGCCTCAGCCGCTGCTCTTATCGCATCGCCTTTTGCTCTTGCGCTACCCAGCAAATCCGCGCAAATGGTCCGATAAGATTTATTTTTTTCGGAAAAGGGATATGAGTTCTTCTAGGCCTTTGGCTATAGGCGGAAGCTCTACTCTGAGGGGCCCAATTTCATATTTTCCACCAGATAAAATAGCTGCTACGGCTAAACTTATTGCAATTCCCTCAAAAACTACTAATAACGGATTCTCTCTTTTAATATCTCTAATAGCTAGTCGATACCTTTTATCGAGCCGATCACGATACCTGATATACTCAAACAAATCTAACTGCATGTTGCGGTAAAATTCTAAACTTTTTTCCGATGACCTATACTTCTCTGCAAGATAAGTGACACTTTCCTGATTAATATCCTGAATACTAGATATGTATCGGAAATCCGAGCTCATTGTGATCGATATATCTCTATATAATAAACTAAAAATCATGAAATAATCACCGAGATCAAAAAGATCGATATTATTTCCATCCGTATATATTGTAGCAGCAACTTCTTCCGCGACGCCGGTTAACATTTCTTCTCCTTAAGGTAGATTCCTAGATTCTGAGATGAAAACCTTTAACTAAACATATTTACTTGACTATCGCCTTGAGAAGCCCAAATCATGACTTAACAAACCAGATAGCCGCACCAAACATAATAACGGTACTCAACCTTGGATTTACATACCAAGAATTACCGTCGTGAACGCTAGGTTGTAAATAACACCTACTCATTTTCCAAAAGCTACCGGATCTCGTGGCTCAGACCAGTGCACCGCAAAACAGCTAACCGGCTAATCTAAAATCGCGATGCAGCATCCGTTTTCAGTCTTCGCTGGCTTTACCTAGCATACTTCATAAGTACAGCACCGTTTGCGGACAAACTAAATCCAAAATACGAATGTCACAATGCTACTCCTAAAAGATCGCTGATGGCACTACTCTATAAGGTTAAAGGTCTTCCGGGATGAGAAGATGCATAGCCACCCAATTCTCTACAGAGTACTATAGATTCGGTAGCCCCATAGTTCCTCCAAGCCCTGCCCACAGTCCTCGCGACGTTACAGGTACCAATCATCGACGCTCAAAGCATCGCCTCCGCTGCTGCACGCCTAAAGAGCGAAGCGGCAGCGAGCAGTCCTCGGGAGGCAGCGCGGCGAACTGCAACCGCCGCAACGAGAGCGTCGCTGGGAGTGTAGGCTCGTGCCATGCAGAATGGTTGCCGTCCAGTCATATTGGAAAGCGGCGTGTCTTCTGCGCCCAATCGAGGCGGACGATACGCGAGCTGACCGGGCCGTCCGGGGCCAGTCATCTAATCGCCAACACAAGGCCTTTTCGCGCATCGGCGCGCGAAAAGGCTCACTGAGCACATTAATTCTCCGCCTCCTCTGTCATATTGTCCTCCTATCGATACGTTACCGTTGAATAAACGGAACCATGTAGTGCTCCAAAAGTCTATCCGCACGTATTGAAGATACTTCGAGCAACCGCGTACATTCAGCTTCAACTTCAATATCGGTTAATTGTGATTCACTCAATTTCCTAAATAGAGTTCGCGCATCAGCAATCATAGCGTTTAGCTTTTCGTACGTGAGCGCATAGGACCCACTTGCGATGGCAGCTTCTGTCGCAATATTGGAGGGATGCACAGAAACTCGGACAGCCTTATATCCAGGGTACTCTTTCTTGAACCATTGTTCGGCCACAAGTAACTGGCCGTGCTCCTCCTTGGTAAAAGAATTCTTGCCATCTTTCCGGCTCTTGGCCTCAATGATGACGCCGACCAATTGGGGCAGGAGCCAGAGAACGTCAGGACCGACACCGTGATTGTCGCACCGCTCCGATGACAGCCCGATTAGTTGCGCGAACTCAACAAGAGATTGCTCGAACTGATTTGCTGTAGCTTTGGCATGGAGATAGGAAACAACTTCCTCAAAATGCTTTAAAAATCCCCTACGGAGGTGATATCCGCGAAACTGGGAAGCGATTGCAGCCGCCTGTTTACTGGGCTTCGGAAGTGGCCGGTAGGGAGGAAGTGTTTTGGGGCGTAAAAGATTTCGGTTTTCGGCATAGGCTTCTCGCTGTAATTTATCCGCTAGCTCGCTATTCCCCCAATCATAGGCGATGTAGGAAGCAAACTGTAGCAGCCATCCACGCGTTTGCGGGTCGAGCGACGTTAATCCATTTGGATTACGCAACCTATCAATAGCCTTTTCATGATAACCTGCATACCAGAGGTCGAATGCCTTCCGCTCCGTCGCAGCTACGTCAAAACG
>NZ_JAVRKK010000053.1:0-13313 GCF_031962545.1 Candidatus Igneacidithiobacillus taiwanensis | reverse complement strand
CGCAACGAAGCAATTCGGCCACGGCAAAACCGCGAAAAGCTCTATCCACGGAGCCGTCAGACCAAAAAAGCGCCTCTTTCGGCGAGTTTTTCAACAGAATTCAGCGATAGCAGTCGTTCGCGCAAAATCATCTAAATAGGTACAACGCATAGCTATTAAATGTGTTTCAGGTTTATTGTAAAGAATCTTGCCCGTTTTTCTTTTGAGAAGGAAAATAGAGTCGATAGCCAACACCGTGAACCGATTGTATCCAGTCTTCAACACCATACTGTTCCAATTTTTTTCTCAATCTACACACGTAAACTGACAAAAAATTTGGGCACATTTCTCGTTCGGGAAAGATATCTCGATAAATTTCTTCAGATGGTATCACCTGCTCCCTATTTTCATACAGCATCAGAAAGATACGATACAGCTCTGCAGACATCTTTACGTGTTGACCATGAACAAAAATAAGACGTCCACTTTTATCAACGTGAATGATATCAGAATACTGAGCGTCGCATTTTTCCATGAGCATCTCATTCATCACCTGACTCTAAAAAGGGCACGGTAACCACCGTGCCCATCTAATTTTTGACTATCCTGGTTTAAACACTTGCCGTTGGGAGGACTACCGCGTCGGAAGACAGCGCATGATGCTCCCCGCCGATCTCTTCCAGTGTTTTTCCGCTTGGCTCGGGCAGAGTCAGCTTCGTAAGAATTACACCTAGTACCGACACGCCGGCAGAGAAGAGCATTGCTCCCTTGACTCCTCCAGCAGCACTAATGTATGGAAAAACAAAGGTACCAACAAAGGCCCCGAATTTGCCTATGCCTGCAGCCATACCATGTCCCGTGGTCCGAATACTCGTGGGGAATACCTCAGCAGGCATCACGAAGGTCGTGCAATTCGGCCCAAACTCGATGAAGAAAAAGCTGACACCATAGAGCAACAAAAAGGGCACGACTTCATCGGTAATCCCAGGAACCAAGGCGATTGCCGCAAATGCTGCCGCCATAACCCCGAAGCCAATCATTTGGAGACGCTTGTGGCCCACCGCATCCATGAAGAAGATGGAAGCCAGATAGCCGGGGATAGCGAAGATCGCAAAGATCATCAGTGCCCATGCGCTACCAGTGATGTTCGAGGAATTTGGTGCTACCAGTTTCAGGATCTCTGGGGTGGAAATCGCATTACCGTAAAAGGCGTAGTCATTGAGGAACCAAGCACCACCGGTGCCCAGGATGAGGATCAGATACTTGGGATTACTAAGCATTTGACCCAGACTGATACGGGAGGGCTTGAATTTTTTTTCGACCTTGGAAGTTACCTGTCCAGAGGAATAGGTCGCCATATCTTTGGCTGCCTCGTCAATATCACCGCGCACCAGCGCTTTGTACCGTGGGGACTCGGGCATCGTGCGGCGAAGATACAACACAGCCAAGGGGGGAAGCGCGCCTATGCCAAGCATAATCCGCCAAATGGAATCCGGCGGCAGGCCAGACGCTTCCAAAGTCAGGGCAACGACGGGACCAAAGGCAAGCCCCAGCCCTTGCATACCGAAAACTAGAGATGTTAGTGCACCACGCTTCTTGGCGTTGGCATACTCCGCCATTAGAACGGCACTCATCGGGTAATCACCCCCAATGCCGATACCTAAAATGACGCGGAAAACTAGTAGCCAGAGGAAGCTCGGCGCAAAAGCGCAGGCAAGGCCGCCGATGACCATGAGGAGCGCTTCCATGCCATAAATTCGCTTACGACCTACTACGTCGGCCAATCGACCAAAAATGAAGGCGCCGAGGAATGCCGCCACTAAGGAGATACTGCCCAAGAAGGCAATCTGAGTATCACCGAGGTGCCACTCGGGCTTGATGTACACCAATGCCGACCCGATGATGAACAAGTCGTAGGCGTCGGTGAAGAAGCCCATGCCCGCCGTGAAGGCAGCACGGAGGTGAAAAAAACTGATGGGCGCGTCGTTTAGCGAGTCTATGACGCCGAGTTTTGGTGGGTTGCTTGCGTTGCTTTCCATAGGATCAATCTCCTCTTCGTTAGGTACTACCAGCTACAAGTCTACAAATTGAATGTGACAGTATGATGAATCTTTTATGACAGTTTGATGACAGTGAGGGGGTGATTATCTGCAGCGAGCATAAAAATGGGTTTGTTCATCGTGCAGACCCTTCCCTGGGGTGCCGCAGTCAGCGTTCGCACTGCTACTCATAAGGCGTTCGTCCTTGCGGATGACGCGTGATTCGCGCCACCACAATTCACACCATGATTCTATGTCAATGGAATTGTAATATAAGAGCCTGCTGAAAAAGTCCGTGGTATAATGGGAAAAGCGGTGCGGTGGAGGTTGGAAAGATGCGTGGAGCCAAGGTAGAGACACAAGGGCTGTTCAGCTACCTTTCCCCGGAGCAGCGGGTGCCGCAAGACCACCCACTGCGGGCGATTCGGGCCATTGTGGATCGCGCTCTGGCGGAGATGGACAGTCACTTCGGCGTCGTATTCGCCACTTACGGTCGTCCCTCGATCCCGCCGGAGTTTCTCCTGCGCGCCTTGCTGCTACAGGTGTTTTACAGCATTCGCTCGGAGCGGCAGTTGGTCGAGCAGCTCAATTACAACCTGCTATTCCGCTGGTTTGTGGGCTTGGGCATGGTCGATGCGGTCTGGGTGCCCACGGTCTTTAGCAAAAATCGGGATCGACTGCTGGATCAAGGGAGCGTGCGAGAATTCCTCCACTTCGCGTTGGAACCCACCCGCCGTCAGGATCTGCGTTCCGATGCCACCGTCCAACTCGTGGACGATCTGGGCGGAACCCAGCACATCACCCTTGGTGCCGACAAGGGCTACGACCGCCACGCCGGCTACGCGATGAGCATCCACGTCCGTCGGCGCATCGAGTCGATCTTCGGCTGGATGAAGACGGTGGGCGGCATGCGCAAAACCCGCTTCCGGGGTTTAGACCGGGTGGGTATGCACTTCTCCTCGGCGGCCACCGCGTACAACCTGGTACGCGTGGCGCGACTCGGAGTGATCTGATGGGTTTCGCGCGCCTGGAATTCGCGAAATTGGCGAGAATGCCATAAAAATGACAAAAATGGCTCAAATATGGCCCATTATTGGGGGTTTTCCTCTCGGATTCGTCAATCCGAAAAGATTTTTCACGACTTTTTCAGCGACCCCGTAGGGGCGAGTTCCAACAAGTATACTCAACGCCCCCAAGCAGCGGCGTCGAGCCACACATCCGCCCCAGCGCCAAGGCGGGTGGCGGGGAGATCTTCGCCAGCGCGCCAGCGCGTAATAGCCGGTGCTTTGCTTGCACCCGTGACCGCAAAAAACAAGGCTCGGGTTTGCTGCAGTCTTGCCGCACTTAAGCTAACCCTATCCGCAGGTGGCTTGGGGCTGTTGTGGACTGGCAGGACGGCGGGCGCATCGGTGGCAAAGCCCACCTCCTGACCGGGAAAGAGGCTGGCACAGTGGCCGTCCTCACCCATGCCGAGCAATACCAGATCAAAGCGATGCCGCGGCAGAACGACGGCATAGGCCGCGGCGGCGGCTTCTGCACCCAGTTCTGCGGCAATGACGTGATGCTGCCCAAGTGGAATGGGCACATCCCCCAGCGCCGTGTTATTCACCAACGCGGAGTTACGCTCGGCATCGCCGGGAGGCAAACAGCGCTCGTCACCATAATATAGGTGCCAGTGCTGCCACTGCCCGCCATATCGCGGTAACCGATCATAGACAGCCCGGGGGGTATGCCCGCCAGCCAAGACCCAGTGGAAGGCCCCCCGTGCCGCGATGGCCTCTGCAGCCAAACGCGCAATTGCCGCTGCCAGCCGTTCTGCCAAGCGTTCTGCGTCGGGATACAGGTGCCATACGGGCGGGTTCATCCCACCGACGTCCCCAGTAGATGGCCGATCAATGTCGTGGCGAGCAGCGAGAGAGCACCCCATACGAGCACCCGCGCCGTGCCGCGCCCAATCGATGCCCCACCCGCCCAGGCCGCCAACGCGCCCAAACTAGCCAATAGCACCAGGGTCAAGACGTACAGAGTAGGCAGCAAGATTGCCGAGGGGGCGATTAGGACGGCGAGGATCGGAAATATCGCACCGACGGAGAAGGAGAGGCCGGAAGCTGCGGCGGCCTGCAAAGGGCGGGCTTGGGCGACTTCGGTCAGGCCGAGCTCGTCGCGGGCATGAGCGCCGAGGGCGTCGTGCGCCATGAGCTGGGCGGCCACCTGCCGCGCGAGGGCCTCGTCGAGCCCGCGACCACAGTAGATACGGGTGAGTTCGAGGAGTTCTAGTTCTGGATTTTTATGGATTTCCCGCGCCTCGATGGCCAAATCAGCGGCCTGGGTATCGGCTTGGGAACTGACGGAGACGAACTCCCCGGCGGCCATGGAAAAGGCGCCAGCCACCCAGGCCGCTACCCCGGCAAGGAGCAGGGCATGGGTATTCGCCTGTCCGGCCGCTACCCCGGTTAGGAGGGCGGCGGTGGAGAGTAGACCATCATTGGCGCCGAGTACGCTCGCGCGGAGCCAGCCAATTTGGGTGTGGTGATGATGCTCGTGGTGATGCACTGGCTGTACCGCGGCATTGCTACTCATGAACGTTCCCCTCCCTGCTCCCTAGTGTAGCCATGATAATGAGCAGCGGCCCTTGGGTCCATGCGGGGGCGGTGGTAGCCTAGAGTAAGCGATTATCCGAAGGAGTGGGCGCATGGCCGGATTGGCAGATT
The DNA here is from genome assembly GCF_031962545.1 of Candidatus Igneacidithiobacillus taiwanensis. Classification (NCBI taxonomy): domain Bacteria; kingdom Pseudomonadati; phylum Pseudomonadota; class Acidithiobacillia; order Acidithiobacillales; family Acidithiobacillaceae; genus Igneacidithiobacillus; species Candidatus Igneacidithiobacillus taiwanensis. The sequence continues at coordinate 8,584 of NZ_JAVRKK010000053.1, read as the reverse complement.
TTGTCGGTAATACTCCTCTCTGCGCCCTGCGGCGCCTGAGTCCCAAGCCGCAGGTGCAGATCTTTGGCAAACTCGAGGGCAACAACCCCGCCGGATCGGTAAAGGACCGTCCGGCCCTGAATATGATCCGTCGCGCCCTGGAGCGCGGTCAGATCCGCCCCGGCCAGCGCCTCGTCGAGGCCACCAGTGGCAACACCGGCATTGCACTGGCCATGGCCGCCTCGGTGGAAGGTCTGAAAATCACCTTGGTTATGCCCGAAAACATGAGTATGGAGCGGCGCCAGGTGATGCGCGCTTTTGGTGCCGAGATCGAACTCACTCCGGCCGAAGCGAGCATGGAAGGCGCCATCGATCGTGCTCGTGCCCTTGTCGCGGCGGGCGAAGCCATTATGCTCGATCAATTCTCCAACCCAGATAACCCGGAAGCGCATACCCGCAGCACCGGGCCTGAAATCTGGCGCGATAGCCGCGGCAAGGTCACCCACTTCATCTCGGCCATGGGCACCACCGGCACGATCATGGGCACTGGTCGCTATCTACGCCAGGTCAAGCCCGACATTCAGATCATTGGCGTGCAGCCCGCCGCTGGCGCCAAGATCCCCGGTATTCGACGCTGGCCGGTGGAATATCTGCCCAAGATTTACCAGCCGGGGATGGTGGATCGGATTTTTGACGTCAGCACCGAAGAGGCAGAAGAGATGACCCGGCGCTTGGCCCGCGAGGAGGGAATCCTGGCGGGTATCTCCTCCGGTGGCGCCGTAGCTGCCGCAGTCCGACTGGCAGCCGAGCTCGAGCAGGGCTACTTGGTTGCCATCATTTGTGATCGCGGCGACCGCTACCTCTCCACCGGGGTCTTCCCGGCCTAGGCATGCTTGCCCCAACCACGGTCCTGGAAATCAGCGCCGCCAGCATCCAGGGACCACAACTGCAACTGCAAAATCTGCGCATCCGCGCCCAAGGCCGCAGTCCGCAACAACTGCACTGGCAACTGCGCGGCGGCAAGTTGCAGGGGGCGGGAGCGCTGCACTGGCAAGCGGCCTCCGCGCAGGGGCAAACTGCCGACCAGCATGGACATTGGCAGCTGCGGCTGCAGTCGGCGCTGCAGGGAACAGAGCTCGGTAATCTGCAGCTCCAGTATCAGGGGAATATCGACAGCACCTTGCAATACGGCCAGATGCGTGGTCGCGTGCAGGGCAAGGAGCTCGGGCTTTGGCAAATACGCGGATCCGCTCTCGGAAGGGGGGGCTGGCGGGCCCAACTGGCCGGCAACGGTCCGGCGAATCTCATAGCGAGGCAGTTTCTGCCTGCCAACTGGCAACCCCAGGGTAATTTTGCAGCACAGCTGACAGCGCGGGGAGCAACGCTCACGAAGGTAAGCAGCGTGGGGCTACAGCTAGCTTTGCGCCAATTCCAGTTTGCCAGCCCGAGTGGTCTGCAGGCGGCGCAGAACGGGCAGCTCGACCTCGACGTGACGGCAAAACGCCGGCGCGGCGCTTGGGAAGGTCAGGCGCAGCTCCATTGCCCCCAGGGCGCCCTGCTCTGGAGTCCCTGGTACGTTAGCGTTGGCAGCTCTCCTCTGCGCCTGCAGGGAGATTGGCGGTATACGCCAACGGGCTGGCAGGTTACGCAGGCGCAATTGCACTGGCCACAGCTTGGCGATGCCCGTTTTGCTCTCCGCGGACCGATGGGCCGCGCGCCGCTCACCGTCGACCTCGAGAAGGCCACCCTGGCCCTCGGCCCCCTCTGGCAGATAGGGCTGCGCCCCTTGCTGCCCAACACCGGCCTCGCCCATCGCCTGCAAGCACAGGGCCGGTTGCAGCTCTCAGGCCGCTATGCCGGTGGTCTACAAGCGCTGCAATGGCAACTCAGCGACGGCGGCTTGCGCGATCCGGAGAAGCAATTTGCCTTGCATGACCTGCGTAGCCTCGGGCGCTGGCAACGCGGCGCGGGCGCGTCGCAGGCGCAGCTGCAGTGGCTGTATGGCCGTTTTTACGACATCCCCTTTGGTCCCCTCGACGCCCGTTTTTTGCTGCGCGCCAACGCCGCGCAGCTGACGACGCCAGCAGCGGTCTCGGTGCTGGGCGGACGCCTGCAGATCGAACGTCTGCGTGCCAACTGGCAAGGCAATTCGCCCAGTTTTGTCCTTGGCGGCGCCATCCGGCAGATCCAACTCGGCTCCCTCACCCACACCTTTGGCTGGCCCCATTTTACGGGCCGGCTGAGTGCGGTCATTCCTCGCTTGCTGTATCACAACGGGAACCTCGTCACCGATAGCGTTCTGCACGCCGACGCCTTTGGCGGCACGATCGACATTCACGGCCTGCAATTGGATGGCCTCTTCGGCCCTTCTCCGTTGCTGAAAACCAATATCGATCTGCGCGGCCTGCAACTCAAGCCTCTTACCGATGTCTTTCCCGTGGGTTACATCAGCGGGGTCCTGGACGGAAAAATCGAGCATCTGACCCTGCTCAACTGGCAGCCGGTGGCTTTTGATGCCCGGATCGCCACCCGCAAAAATCCAAAAATTTCACAGAAAATCAGTGCCGCTGCCATCGAAAAGCTCACGCGTCTGGGCGGCGGCGGCATCAGCGGCTTTGTCCAGAATATCTATTTGCGATTCTTTCGGGAGTTTGGCTACGCCCAGCTCGGTGCCGGCGTGCGTCTGCAAGACGGTATCGCCCATCTTTCCGGCGTCGCCAACGCTCCCCACGGCGGGTTTTACCTATTGAAAGGGCAAGGGGTACCCCAGGTGAATATCATCGGGTACAATCGACGTAGTAACTGGCAGGAGTTGCTGAGTCGCCTGCGCGCTGTGATGGAAGGAAAAACACCGGTTGCCACTGGAGATTGAAGCGTGATTGGGAACAGTATTCGTCGGGGTCTTGCAGCCCTTGCCGTACTCGCTCTTTCCCTGAGCTTGGCGGCCTGCGTCACGGTCAATATCTATTTTCCTGCCGCCGCAGCGCAGAAGCTGGCCGATCAAGTCGTCGATCAGGTTTACCACGCAGCGCAGCAAGGACGGGTGGAAATCGAGACCAAACCACAAGCGGCATCTCCTACGGCACCCAGCGCCTCGGCAGCGCCGAGTGCTTGGCAGCGCCCCAGCAGAAACTTCGGCCCCGAGCAGGTACTCGGCTATCTTGGTAATGCGGTGTTCCAGTCGGTGAGCGGCACCGCCCGCGCCGCTGCCGATCTCAATGCCTCGAGTCCCGCGGTGCAAGCGGCAAAGGCCAGCGTCGAGGCGCAGGCGCGGCAACTCGGCCCCTATTTTGCCAGCGGCGCCATCGGCTATACCAACGACGGCCTCGTCGCCCTGCGCGATGCTGCCGCCGTGCCGCTCGCTGAGCGCGCCTCTTTGCCCGGCCTGGTGAGCAGCTACAACAGCGCCTTGCAAAATCTCTACGCTCAGATTGCTAATGCCAATGGGCATCCAGAATGGTCCAGCCAAATTCAGGAGAGTTTTGCCAAGGCTTGGATTGCCAAGGCACCGGCAGGCTACTGGGTACAAGGCCCCAATGGGCAATGGCAGCGTAAATAGGCCTGCCCTCCACCTTCCATGACCAGACCCAAACCGATACGCGGCGTCCCGCCTCGTCGTCTGGCGATTACCTCGCTCGATGGTGACGGCGTTGGGGTCGGGCGCGACGAGGGTAAAGTCACCTTCGTGGCCGGCGCCCTTCCCGGCGAACTCGTGGAAGCGCAGGTGTACGAGGGAACCCCACGCTACGATCGCGCGCGGCTCTTGCGGGTTGAGCGTGCCAGCGCCCAACGCGTGCCGCCGCGCTGTCCCCATGCTGGGGTCTGCGGCGGCTGCAGCCTGCAGCACCTCGAAGTCTCGGCACAATTGGCGGTCAAGCAGCGGCATCTGGAAGAGCAGCTCTGGCAACTCGGCAAGGTACGTGCAGAGAGACTGTTACCGCCCATTGCCGGCCCCAGCTACGGCTACCGACGCAAGGCGCGGCTTTCGGTGCGGGTGCCGGCCACCCGTGGGGTACTCGTCGGCTTTCGCGAGTATCATTCGAGCTATGTTGCCGAGATGGAGAGCTGCGCGGTACTTGATCCGCGGGTCGGGGAGAGAATCCTAGACCTGCGTGCGCTTCTCGCCCGGCTGCAGAACCCACGCTGCATCCCGCAAATTGAGGTCGCCTGCAGCGATACCGTTGCCGCCCTGGTGGTACGACACTTGGAGGCATTGCCGGAGGAGGATAGGGAGCTGCTCGCGCATTTTGGTCGTACACACGGCCTGCAGATCTGGCTGCAAAGCGCCGGGCCCGACAGTCTGCAGTGCATCAGCGAAAAAGATCCCGAGCCCCTCTACTATGACCTCCCCGAATGTGACCTGCGCCTGCACTTTACCCCCTTGGTCTTTACCCAAGTGAATGCAAGCATCAACCCGGTATTGATCCGCCGTGCGCTAACCCTCCTTGATCCCCAACCTGGCGAAAAAATTGCAGACCTCTTCTGCGGGCTGGGGAACTTCACCCTGCCCATAGCCCGCTCTGGTGCCAAGGTCCTCGGCGTGGAAGGCGAGCGTCGCCTCACCAATTTGGCCAGTGCCAATGCCGCTGCCAATGGGCTTGCCGGGCAGGTGGAGTTCCGCTGTGCCGACCTGACCCAGGAATCCCTCGACGAGGTCCTGGCCGGCTATGCGGTACAAAAGCTCCTCATCGACCCGCCGCGCAGCGGTGCCATCGAGATTCTCAAGGGCGTCGGGCCCAATATTCGCAAGCTGGTCTACGTCTCCTGCAATCCCGACACCCTCGCCCGCGATGCCGGTTTTTTGGTACAGCAGCTCGGTTTTCGCTTACGTGCCGCCGGCATCGTCAACATGTTCCCCCATACCGTCCATGTCGAGTCCGTTGCCCTCTTTGAGCGTTGATTTGCCAATGCACTGGCTCTGGGTTCAACCCGGCCAGCAGCAGCTCTGGGAGATGTGCGCTGGCGAAGCGCTGCGCGTTTATCCCGTATCGACGGCCAGAGCCGGGCTGGGGGAAGAGCGCAATAGCGGCAAAACCCCCCGCGGCTGGCACTACATACGCGCCCGCATCGGGGAGGGCTTGCCCGCCGACGCCGTACTGCGCGGGCGCCGTTGGCGCGATGGCGAGCGCTGGCAGCCGGATAGCACCCACAGCGACCCCATTTTGGCGCGCATCCTCTGGCTTTGCGGCTTGGAGCCAGGCCGCAACCGCGGCGGTAACGTCGATACCTTCCGTCGCTATATCTACTTGCACGGTACCGGCCGCGAAGATCAGTTAGGGCAGGCTGTCTCCGCTGGCTGCGTGCGCCTTGCGCCCACAGCCATCATCGATCTCTTCCCGCGCTGCGGCGCGGGGCTACCGGTTCTCATCGGCGATACCCTCTCGTCTTTTCCCTGGCCGAACAGGAGTACCTGAATGGCACGTTTTCGTTTTCCTCGTTTCAAGCGCGCGGTCGATGTGTTCAATCCGCAGCTCTTCGAGAACCTCTCCCTGGCAGCCTTTCTTGCCTGGGTGGGTCTGGGCTCCGATGCTCTCTCCTCTTCTGCTTACGGTCCCCCGGAGATTTACTATGCTCTCAAGGGGCACGAATACCTCTCGGTACTGTTGGCGATTGGCATTCCCCTTTCGGTCTTTATCATTGCCGCAGGTTATAAGCAGGTTATTGCCCTCTTCCCCGAGGGGAGCGGTGGCTACCATACCGCCACCACCCTGCTTGGCCCCTTCGCCGGCCTCGTCAGCGGCTCGGCATTGATCGTCGATTACGTCCTTACGGCAGCAATCTCGGTGGCTTCGGGGACAGAGGCGGTACTCAGCATTCTGCCCCCCTACTGGTATCAGGAGCGTATCCTTCTCGACGTCGTCATCCTGCTCTTTCTAATATTGATCAACCTGCGCGGCATGAAGGAATCGATCAAGGTCCTCCTGCCCATCTTTCTTGCTTTTCTGCTCACCCATGCCATCGTCCTGGGTTGGGGCTTATTGAGCCATGCCGGGGATTTTCCTCACATTGCCGAGGCGACCATCCACGGCGCTCAAAAAGATAGCATGGAGTACGGATGGTTCTTCATTGCTGCTTTGGTGATGCGCGCCTTTAGTCTTGGTGGCGGTACCTACACCGGCTTGGAGGCGGTCGCCAACGGCGTACACATCATGCGCGAGCCCAGAGTACAGACCGGCCAACGCACCATGACTCTGCTCGCCAGCTCCCTGTCCTTGGTGGCCGGTAGCCTGATTTTTCTCTACCTGCTCTACCGCGTCGAGGCACACGGCGGCGAGACCCTCAATGCCGCCCTCTACCGCGATATCACCGGCAACTGGTTGGCCTTTGGCGTCAACTGGGGGTATTGGGTCACCCTCTTTACCCTGATTAGCGAAGGATTGTTGCTCTTCGTTGCTGCCAATACCGGTGTCATCACCGCGCCCATCGTCATGGCCAACATGGCCGTCGATCGCTGGTTGCCGGAGCGCTTTTCCTACCTCTCCGACAACTTTGTCTCCCGCAACGGCATTCTCCTCATCGGCTTTTCTGCCATCGCCATACTCCTTGCTACCCGAGGCCACGTACGGGTGCTAGTAGTGCTCTACAGCATCAACGTGTTCATCACCTTCACCCTTACCATGGCCGGCCTGAGCCGCCACTGGTTACGTCAGCGCAAGAGCGGCCAGCCTTGGTTGTGGAAGCTCACGGTCAGTTTCGTTGGGCTTCTGGTTACCGGAAGCATCCTGATCATCACCATCTTCGAAAAATTTGATGCCGGCGGCTGGTTCACACTGACGATCACCGGCGTCGTCATCATCGTTGGCTACTTCATCTATCGTCACTACCGCGCCATCAGCAAGCGCACCCAGGAACTGGACGAAACCATGCTCGACGTAGTTCCGGAAAACCTCGAGCCCGGCCCCGTGCTACCTTTGGATCCGCGAGCGAGCACGGCGGTATTCTTCGTCAATCGCTTCGACGGTGTTGGCCTACATACCCTGCTCACGGCCCATCGCATGGTGAAGGGCTTGGTGCACAATTATGTGTTCCTACTGGCCGGAATCGTGGGCCAGGGCGAGTTCAAGGGTATCGAGGCGGTGGAGCAACTCAAGGTCTATACCGAAGCGGAAGCCAACCAATATGTTGCCTACTGCCGCTCCCATGGCATGGCAGCCACTTGGTTTGCCACCTACGGCACGGATCGCATTCAAGCGATGGAAGATCTCGCCAATGCTGCCATTCGCTACTTCCCCAACAGCATCTTCTTTGCCGGACGGGTAATCGATTCGAGCCAACATAGTGCGCTCTGGGGGATTCTCCACGATGAGGTCTCGTTCATCATCCAAGATCGGCTGCAAAAAGATGGCTTCAGCATGATGATCGTTCCCGTGCATGTGCGCGGCATGCCAAGCAAGCTTCCCAACATCAACCTACCCATCGATATGGACAAGAGCATGCAGCTGGTGCAACCGGATGCCAAGGATAAGAGCGAGACGCATGAACACGCCGACTAAACTTCCCCTAGGCCCGCTGATGATCGACATTCCCGGCCCACAGTTACGGGCCGCGGATCGTGAGCGTCTATTACACCCCGCGGTGGGCGGTATCATCCTCTTCGCCCGCAATTGCGAAAGTGCCGAGCAAGTGCAGGAGCTCTGTACCGAAATCCATGCCCTGCGCGATCCCCAGCTGCTCATCGCCATCGACCAAGAGGGCGGACGAGTGCAACGCCTGCGTTCGGGAGTAACCCGCTTTCCGCCCCAAGCCAGCCTCGGACGGATGGCTGAGGGCGAAGGCCTCGATGCGGCCCGCGGTACGGCGGAGATCTGGGGAGAATTGCTGGGCTATGAACTGCGACAATTGGGCATCGATATCGATTTTACCCCCTGTATCGACCTCGATGCCGGTGTTTCCTCCGTCATTGGCGACCGCGCTTTGCATCGGGATCCCTTCCTGGTTGGCGAACTCGCCAGTCACCTCTGGCAGGGCATGGATCGCCAGGGCCTGACGGGGGTCGCCAAGCATTTTCCTGGGCACGGCAACGTTGCCGCCGATTCCCACCACGAGCTACCCGAGGATTCCCGCTCGCGCAGCGAGCTGGAAGAAGACTTGCGCCCCTTTCGACGCATGGTGGCGGCAGGCATCCCCGCCATCATGCCAGCGCATGTGCGCTACTCCGCCTGTGATAGTCTGCCGGCGGGCTACTCTTCCTACTGGCTGCAGCGATTGTTGCGCAACGAAATGGGTTTCACCGGGGTGATTGTCAGTGACGATCTCAGCATGGCAGGGGCATGCTTGGCGGGGGACATCGCTGCACGCGTCGATAGCGCCCTCGCTGCAGGTTGCGAATTACTCCTCATCTGTAATGACGAAGACGCCGCCAATCGGGCGATGCAGCACTGTAGCAATCAAAAACTGCCAAACTTTCGCCTGGAGCGGCTGCAGGGTCGACCCAGCCATCTCGACACCATGCGACTGGTCGCACACCGCCACTGCATCGAGCATTTATCCGAAAAATTCGGCAATCCCTGCATAAGTTCACAAACCTTTGGCACTTCTTTGGCGAGGGAGGAGTGCCATGCAGGTTCAACATGTCGGGTACCGGATCCGGGGGTTTTACCGGGTA
>NZ_JAVRKK010000052.1:0-13658 GCF_031962545.1 Candidatus Igneacidithiobacillus taiwanensis | reverse complement strand
GCCGCCATTGCTGGACGGCTATTGAGCGCCCTATTACTTTTCGCCCTAAGCTATCGCCATGTACCCCTGTCGCCATGCCCACGCTTTGCGCCCGACCAAATAAAGACCTTGCTGCACTACGGCGGTTGGATCACCGTCACTGGCTTAGTCGGCCCTTTGCTGACCATTTTTGACCGCTTCCTCATCGGCGCCAAGGTGGGTATGGTGGCAGTCACCGCTTACACTGTGCCCTACAATCTCGTCATGCGGCTTTCCATTCTTCCTAGCAGCCTGCAAACCGCATTGTTTCCTAGATTTGCCATGGTAGACCCGGCCGAAGCAAAGGTGTTGGCGGCGCGCGCCGTGTTAACCATAGGGGCTATCATGACTCCAATAGTGGTGATAGGGATGCTGCTCATCAAACCATTCCTAATCCTTTGGGTGGGCGCAGCGCTCGCAGAAAAAGCCGCCCCGGTCGGACAAATACTGCTCGTCGGGATATGGATCAATACGCTGGCTTTTATCCCTTTTGCTTATCTCCAGGGTACCGGGCGCCCGGACTTACCTGCCAAGTTCCATCTTCTAGAACTTTTTCCCTACCTTGCCATCCTATGGGCGCTCATCGACTGGCTTGGCGTGGCAGGTGCCGCCTGGGCCTGGGATCTGCGCGTTCTAGCCGATACCTTGCTTTTATTCCGGGCGTCCCAGACCACATCGGGCTTGGGTCGCACCATGGCCGGCATTCTACCCATTACGGGGGCCTTGGTTGTTGCTTTTGAAATGCCTTACAACTCTGCCCTGTATATTGGAATTTCCCTACTGCTCGTGGGCGTAGGCATTGGCTGGTCCATTGCCAGCATTCCTCGAGATCAACGCACAGCTATCTCCTGCCGCCTTTTCGCGCGAACGCCTCCAGTCAACTCAACGGTACCCCGTGAAAAACATGGATCATAAACAGTTGGCAAACCAATCATGGCCTCAGGAAGGCCTCGAACGAGTGGAGCGTTGCCCAATCTGCGGTGAGGAAGATCGAACGCTTCTACATGATGGACTGACGGACAAAGTATTTTTTTGCGCGCCGGGGCGATGGACGCTATACCAATGCCGGGCCTGTGGCGCCGCCTACCTGGACCCAAGGCCAACGCCAGAAACTATCGCCATGGCTTACAGTAAATATTACACACATCTAGAAGAGGACGATATTCCCAAAGGAACACTAGCTCATATCAAGCGACGACTGTGCAATGATTACCTCAATGCTCGCTATAATGTGGATCTCCAACCCGCTTGGAAGATCGGACGATGGCTGGTACCTCTATTGGGTCGAAAGAAAAAACAGATAGAAGAAAGCGTTCGTCATCTCCCCACAACGCCGGGCATCTTGGTTGATATTGGTTGTGGAAATGGTGACTATCTACGTACTGCCATGCGACTAGGTTGGGAAGCTTGGGGTGTTGATCTGGACCCCAAAGCAGTGGAAACTGCTCGGAAGACGGGGGCGACTGTTCTACAGGGTGGATTTCCAGACACTGGCCTACCTTCTGCGTACTTTGATGTTATGACATTAAGTCATGTAATTGAGCACGTACACGACCCTCTAACGGCGCTCCAAGAAGCGTTTCGAGTACTTAAACCTGGTGGACAGATCTGGCTTGCCACGCCAAACATGGAAAGTTTCGGCCATGCACGCTTTGGCGCCGACTGGAGGGGGCTTGAGCCACCGCGACACCTGTCAATATTGACAAGTTATGGCCTAAAAAAGGTTTTGGAATGCGTCGGATTTATCCATCTTACCGCCAAGCCTTGTGGTGCTCACGCGAGATGGTTCTATCGGAGCAGCAATCGTATATCTAAAGGTGAAGATCCCAACGACTCTGACGCACCCGATCTACCCTTGCGATTGCGACTCGCGGCAGAAATTGCGAACTTCAGAGCAGCACAAAACACCAGCAGATGCGAAACAATCGTAGTGACAGCCAAGCGCCCCAAATGATCATAATAGTGATATTGCCGAATCTCAAACCGCCCTTCCTCATTCAGTCCAGTTAAATACGACGAGACATAAAGATGAGCTTACCAATATATGCATCAATATTCCGAATACTCCACGCACACCGACAATATCTCCTACCATGAAACGAACAAACTTCTCACTGCCTCACATAGCGGCAATAACAGTAATTGATCTGCTTCCAGAGTCACTGATAAAATTATTATTAACTATAGACCTAACATTATCTCAGATCTACTGCGATATGACTTATTCACTTAGCGGAACCCAGGAGACCACAAGCGAGTTCATAGCATCCCGCAACAAATTCGTGGAACATCTCACCGTGCCTCATACTCCATTTTTTTTAAAGGGACCAGCTTTGCTACCGGATATCGACATTAATATCGTCACCTTTAATAGCTCCAAATGGATAGAGACTTTTGTAGCGTCTCTACTGCAAACAACTTACCCAAAAAACAAACTTCACTTGCATTTTATCGACAATTCCTCCAATGACAACACGGTAACTCTATTGCAAAGACTCACAACAGTGATCACCTCTAACGGGATAACAGTAGATATAACGGTCTCTCCAAATCAAGGCTTCGGTGCAGGACAAAACATCGCCGCGACGAAAGGACATTGTGAATTAATGTTAATTAGCAACGTAGACCTGGAATTTGAACCGCATACAATATTGCGTCTCGTTGGCAAAGCGCTCACTTCACCACCAGATATCGCAGTGTGGGAATGCCGCCAAAAGCCATACGAGCATCCCAAATTTTACGATCCAGTCACCCAATACACCAGCTGGAACTCGCATGCATGCGTGTTAATGAGACGGAGCGCGTTCAACGAAGCTGGCGGATATGACAGCAATATATTTCTTTACGGCGAAGATGTCGACTTATCTTATCGACTAAGAAATCTAGGATATAACCTTCAATATTGTCCTGACGCCGTTGTTTGGCATCATAGTTACACCAGCGAAAATCATAGTAAACCTCAGCAAGACCTTTGGGGGAAAGCAAATCATCTTTATTTGAGGGCAAAATTCGGAACTCTACCACAATTATTAATGATAATTCCCCTCGCGGCCGCTTGGCTTGTACGGTCGCCACGCTACAAATATGGTCGTATGAATGCCTTAAGAGGAATAATGATTGCACTGAAGATTTTGCCCAGCGCTCTGAAATCAAGGAAACTAACGAAGCGCAAACGAATTTTCGATTTTACTAATTTTGATTATGGCATACGGCGCTATGGTGCCTACTATGAGTACCATAAAGCAGGTTCGGATAGTCCGCTTGTTTCCGTCATAACAAGAACCCAAGGCAATCGCCCCCAACAGCTTGCCCAAGCCATGTTATCAGTTATCAATCAAAGCTATAAAAATATTGAGCATATAATAATTGAAGATGGCGGCAATAGATCACAAGAAACGGTAAATAGGTTAAAAAAACTTGGCAACACCAATATTCGCTTCTATCCCATCGAAAAGCTTGGCCGATCGGCGGCGGGCAATATAGGAATTGAGAATGCTCGAGGAAGGTATCTACTATTTCTCGATGACGATGACCTTTTATTTGCCGAACATATAGAGGTATTAGTTTCAAGTGTATTACGTAATCCGCAAGTTGCTGGCGCCTACAGTCTTGCGTGGGAGGTACCCACGCGAATGATTTCGTCCTCAAGCTATCATGAGTTTTGCTATATCTTACGCAGAAAATATATGCAGGACTTCAACCGGGATATATTTCTAAAATATAACTACTGGCCAATTCAGTCTGTACTGTTTCACAAAGGCCTTTCCCTTGACTACGGGGGCTTTGATACAACTCTGGATTCGCTCGAGGATTGGGATCTATGGATCCGCTATACGCGCGATAACGAATTCATATACGTTCCCAAGACCACATCTTTGTACAGAGTTCCAGCAGATCGTCAAACAGCAGTGGCTAGAACGCTAGCGCTTTATCGTGCAAAGAAAATCTTCATGAACAAATTAGAGGCTAAATTACACTATTAAGTTATGATAACCAATTTGATATCCTATATATTTTATCATATTTCTAACCATAGATATCGGCCATAACCAAATCCGCTGCCATCCCAAAAACCTTAGCTCCCCTATTGCGTAGCGTAGTCCCTCGCCTCCAGCCCCACCAAACTCTCTTGCGATCCATTTTTGCGAACCATGAAATGCCCCGATGTCTCGATATCTTTTGAATTCCTGCTTGATTGAATAATTATGAGAGTGATAACAGATTGGAATTTCAGAATATGCTATACACCAACCAGCTAAAAGCATTTTTGCGCCAACGTAAAGGTCTTCGCTAACCTTGACGTCTTCGGGAAACCCCCCAGCATCTCGCAACGCTTCTGCCCGATATGCAGAGCAAGAGTTGGACAGAAAGGCTGTTTTTATGCCAAAACGTTCTCTATCTTTTAAACAACGAAGCTGATTTATCTCGGGGTAATTAAAGAAGCGTGAGAAAGTTGCAAAGATGCTGGCATTAGGATGCGGTACCTGACGTCCACACACTGCCCCGACCCTGCCATCTTCAAATCTTTTAAGCAATAACTTCAATGAATCTTTTGCGTAAAAGTAAGCATCCTGTGTCAGATAGACATAAAATTTATATCCAGGATTTTGCCGAAATGCCATTTGACGTGTTTTTGCGTGACCGAAGTCGGACTTAGGGATCACGTGCAGACGTACGCGCGGGAAACTCTCCTTGATCATTTCTCGAGATCCATCAATGGAACTCGAGTCGATAACAAAAACGTCATGTTCTATATCCTGTATTTCTAAAGAACTTAATAGACGTTTCAAATCATCGCAACCGTTATAACTTGGAACCACACAGAGTATTGCTCGCTTATCCTCTTGTCGGCCAGCCCTACCGTCTGGATTTGCATGTGGCGCTATTCTTCGTGTTTTTATGGCATGAGGGAGTGGTACGAGGCTCTTAAAAACGCGCAGCGTACGCCTACAAACTTGTTCTGAAGCGTATTCTCGCTCTGCATCCCTACGTGCCGCCATTCCCAGTTTACGGCGGAGAGCACTATCCTGCGCGAGGCGTTCTATTGCATCCGCTAGCGCAATCGCATCTCGAGGTGGTATGAGCCAGCCATTCTTATTGTGTTGAACGAGCTCTCTGCACCCCACGACGTTTGTCGTAATAATTGCCCTACCAGTCGCCATGGCCTCGAGCAACACCTTAGGGATTCCCTCGCGATGCCACGTCGGTAGGCAAAAGATATTGCATTGCCCAATCACCGCGCTCATATCGTGTCGATCGCCAAGCCATTCAACTATACCTTGCCGGCTCCACTCCTGCAGATCATGTTCCGGGATTGCCGCGGAATGCTGAGCATCGACACCGCCTGCAAGAACAAATCGATAAAATCTTCCTCGTGTTCTTAGAATGCGCGAGGCTTCAATAAATACGCGGATGCCTTTTTCCTCTATCATGCGTGCCGCTAGCAGGATCGTTATGGGGTCTTCTCGTGGCTCATCGCGTTGCGGGAACTGCTCCAGATTTACCCCGGTACCTTTGATAACAATCCCCCCGCCACGCAAAGCACCAATCTGCTGCAACTCGCGGAGATCTTCGGTATTTTCAAAAATAACAACACTTCCTCGGGGATTGAGTAGGTGACGTAGCGCTTTTTTTAGCAATGGACGTATTAAACGTGCTTTCCTATCCTCACCAGCAAATACATAACCCAGGCCTACGGGCGCATTTACGATTTTTGTTCCGGGAGAACCTAACAGCACTGCAAGAGTGCCGAGAACGATCGGTTTAATGCCAATCTGCCAAACTAGATCCGGGCGATTTTCGCGGTAAATGCCAGCGAGTTGAAAGATACTGCGCAGCTCGGGAATAGGATTGATATTATGCCGTTCAAGGTCAATTGGGATGAAACCAAAACCCGTCTTTATAATCTTATCTGCAAAGCCGGTATCTGGCGCGACAACAACAATTTCATAGCCAGCGCACCTTGCATGGGTTGCGCGCTCTAAAAAGTGAGTTAAAAAAAATTTATCGGCAACACAAAAAATAATAAGATTTGAGTTCATGATTATTTTCACCCCAACCCAGATGAGAGGTTCTTATATTATCTCCCGATAAACACTTAAAGTATCTTTAGCGCACTTATACCAACTGAATGAATTTGATCTGGTAAATCCTTTTCGAATGCACTCATCCATAAGAGTCTGATCTTCGAGCAATCTAAGCAAGCCGTCCCTGAGCGCATCGATCGAATGTGGATCAACCTCTATGGCGGCACCCATAGATATCTCAGGCATTGAAGTTAGGTTAGATGTCAGAACAGCTGTGCCACTCGCAAATCCTTCCAAGACTGGCATACCAAAACCCTCGTATAATGACGGATAAGCCAAGACTGCAGCAGACGAAAATAACTCCGCAAGTGCTGTCCTCGAGAGATAACCAGTTCGCATAACTTCATTATTTCTTTCTGCTTTTGAAATCACGCGCAACACGTCCGCGTTTCTCCAGCCAGAAGCACCACACAAAACTAAGGGATAGTTTTTGCGAATATTTTCCGGCAGAGATTTATGGGCAGCTATTAGTCTCATTAAGTTTTTTCGAGGCTCCAACGTTGCGACAGATAGAATAAACTTTTTATATTGCAGACGGTATAAGCGTAACGTATTATAAACTTCAACAAGCTCGCGTGGCCGAAAGATTTTTTCTGCGGCGAGATATGTAACCTTCACTTTTTCGACAGGGACGCCGTATACATCAATAATTTCTCTTGCTGAGAAATTTGATACAGTAATAATTCGGTCGACGTTTTTCAATACAAAGGGAAGATTTTTATTGAGAAACGATACGCGGCCACTAGGATGGTAGCTGGGGCTGCGCAACTGAGACAAATCATGAACAGTAACGACCCGCTTACCAGTCGTCCGGACTGGTATAGTATTTGTTTCATGATAAATGTAGCCATTTTTCATGTATGGTTCGATAGAACGTGATTCATAGTAGCTCCTCAAAGAATGCCTAACATGATATATAAACGAATAATTTCTCGCTATAGCTTTTGCAACGCGTGGAAACCAGCGTTCAACACCACCCGACGTGATTGGATATGACAACGTCTCTGAGGTTAATGATCGAAGAGTTTCAGCATCAATTATTCTTCCAAAATTAAAACCGACTATCGAATCTAGTTCGTTCATGTCTAGAAATGCACTAATTAGATTTTTAGTGTACTGTCCGATGCCCGTTCTTGGTGGCGCCAGAGTACTCGCATTGATTAGAAGTTTCATATCTTCCTCCAACATAGCGTACATATACGCAATGATAAAATTCTTTGTATGACTTTATAGATTTGAGAAACCATGTAGATTTCAAAAAGTACTTATCAAGAAAAATCAGAAACTAACAGTAGCCCACGAGGCACATTATCTGAGAAAACATATGGATTAATCTCTAACGCATTCGGTGAACAAATTCAAGATTATCCGTGATAAGTCAATAACCGAATCATCCCATGATTTGACAAAACAGCACGCGTCAAGCGCTACACTCTGTCTCGAAAACAATTCTGAGCCAACCCACTCAATGCGGTTTACTAGCTCTTTTTTACTTGTAAAATAAAGCGGCCAATCATTTGCAATCTCTCGAAAAATTTTAATATCTCTTGCTATTACTGGGAGTCTATGTGAACCAGCCTCCACCAACGGAAGACCAAAACCCTCGGCATATGACGCAAATATTAATGCACGTGCGTTATTATACAAAAAATCCACCTCGGAGTCATTTAAATTATGATAATAAAAAAGCCTTTTGTTCTTCTCAGGATGACTATTTATTCTTTTAAGCAAGACCTCAGACCGCCATCCTGTAGAACCAACTATGCAAAGTATATATGATTTTTGTTTATTTTCCCATAAAACTTCAAACGCGTCTAATACATCGGAATGACCCTTTCTCGGCTCCAGACTACCTACCATCAAATATATATACCGCTCTTTCACTAGCTGCGTTATCTCAGGCCGAATTATATTACCTTCCTCCTGATTTGGTGATATGATATCAGCCCCACTGTAGAAGTGTTCAATTTGAATTTTCTTCTCACTCAAATTTCTATCTATCCAATCCATAATATCTGTTTTTACGGATTTAGATATAGTTACAATAGCGCTTGAATTTCTAACCAATAGCGGCAAAAGCCTTACAAATAGCTTCGCAAATGATGGATCACAGTACTCGACATTATTAACTGGTATAAGATCGTGTATAAGGGGAATGATTAACGCGCCTTTTTTTTTGGCGCTAAGGGCCGACTTGATTACGTCCTCCTGCCCCCAAAAAGCATCCGGCAGGAATATTATATCACCAATATTTACTGAGATAATATCATCTCGTGGCAGATTTCTAACTTGAAAATGATACAGAAGATTACGAGCTACTCTTCGAAAAAAAGATCGAGCAAAAACTCTAACTCGTCGCATTTTCCCACTGCCAGAGACACATGAATTGCCATGATCTATAGATAGAAACGAAATATTGTCGTAAATTCTTCTTGCAAGGTCAAGAATTAATTTTGATTTTTTATTAATTTGTTCTTTATTATCTAAATTATCAATCACAAAAAAACCGTTTTTTGCGGAACAGACTAATAGCACGTTCATTCCAGTAACGCTCTGAATTAATTCCCGCCTAGCCGCAATGCTTCTTACAACTCTATGAATCCCGGTATTACCACCGGAGAAACACGTCTCAGTACAATCTATTAAAAGCTTGGTCATTAGTCACACCCTGCTAATTATTCCTGAACCGCATCATTAAAAAACGGTATTGGCGAAAAACCTATATGAATTACCATCAAATCGTACGCTCCATAGCATCTATCCTGATTTTATAAGGATGTTAATGAAACGCCTTAGATCAAATCGATGAAACATCCGACTTTTTAAGTTCTTGCGCTTCAAGAGACCTCCTTACATTTTTATCACCTATAATCCTCTTATTCAAATCACTTACCTTAATCCGCCCGATCCATTAAGCCAAGTTTTTTGGCCTATGTGTCTCGAAAAAATCTTCCCAAATCGGCATAACGTTACCAAAAGTAAACCTAGAAGCATTCTTATAACCCTTCTCTATAAGATCTAGCTTTTCTGTGACACTCATACGAATTACTACTTTTGCAATTTTTTGTGCCATGTCATCAATATCATATGGATCACAAAATATCGCACCCGATCCAGCGGAGTACCTGTGAGCTGGGATATCTGATACGATAACAGGGCAGCCGTGCTGCATTGCCTCTATGGGAGGGAGCCCAAAACCTTCAGCTAGTGACGGGAAAATGAAGCATTTAGCTGACGAATATAAAATACCTAACTCAGATTGATCTACTTTTTCTAAATGAATTAAATCTCCGCTTCTCACAAATGGACGCATAATAGCCAAAATTTTTTCGTACTCCCATCCGAGACTTCCGACAACCATCAGCTTTATTCTAGAGTTTTCCTGTATGCGAACTTTTTGCCAGGCCGCGACTAAATTTACCAAATTTTTTTTTGGCTCTAGAGCCCCGACTGTAAGTAAATATTCCGGTATATCATTAAATCTTCCAAACCATTTCTTGATTGCATTATTGTTATCATCCTTGATACCACAAGCGTCTGATCTTCTAGTAATGGCAATTGTTTTCAACTGGCTTGCATTTCCATCTATTTTAGTGGCATCCGGTATCATGCACGGGATAACGGATGCGTTTTCTCCCGTGCCCGGCGCAATCTTTTCTAGTTCGTCTAGCGAACTTGGAGAATTACATACAAATAGCGAATTTTGTGATCGGCAAATTCTTACGGAGCGATAATGTTCCAAAATAGGAGACGAACTAGTCATAGTGTCTGAGGAGAATAATGGAATACCATCATGATATCTTACGACCTTAACAGTTTTCTTGCTGACAGAGATTGGCTTTGGATTCTGAAATAGCGCAAACTCGTAACCAATAGTATTCAGCGCGGGAGACCGACGAGTCTTTAATGTATAGTATTCGATATCAGACAATCCTAGATCAGTCAACCTATAATTGGACTTCATTAAGAGCGCTCTCTCTTGAGACGCTACCGTTGACGCAAAGTATTCCCGCCATATAATTTCTGCACCTAGATTATCTGATAGCCCATATGTAGAATATGCGGCGACAATATGGGAAAATCTATCGCACAAATTTTTGCCAAGCTGTCCAATTGCTTTTTCCAACATTTTCTCACACAATGATTTAGTACTCAGTCTTCCGCCAGCATGGAGTCCAAGAAAAATTGCCTGATTTTCTATATGTCCTAATTTGGACAGTTTCCAGCCTGATTTTGGAATTATTAAGCCAGATGCCAGGAACTTACTTGATTTTACAAACTCTGAAAAAATAAACCTGCTCTCTTGCGGGATTCCTGAAAATCCAAAACTTTTATGTCCATAAGAAATGTCAACAAGAATTTTCAATTAGTCATACTCCAAAAAAGATAGAAACCGTACACGCACAAATCGAACGAGTTAACGTAGCATACTAAATCGAGCCACATCTAGCATATTGCAATCAGTTGGGTCGTAGTTCTGAAACCATCAAATTTATACGAGAAGTTTCAGGATAGACAATCTAGCGCCCCTTGTGGCAGGCAGTTTTAATGTAGGCATGCTTAGAGGATAATCAGCTAAAATGGTCGTTGAGCGCGACAGAAACAGGTCGGTGTGGATTCATTTCTCTTTCGTACGCACCGACGATTTCCTCAACCCAACCATACATACGAACTTTACCTTTATCCATCCACAAAGCCTTATTGCATGTTTTTCGGATTGTCTCACTAGAATGTATTGCGAGAACAACAATTTCCGCTCGTTTATGCAGCTCATCTAAGCGTTTAGCCGCCTTCTCCTGAAAGCTCGCGTCGCCTACACCGAGTACCTCATCTAATAGAAGGATATCCGCGTCCACAGCAGTGGAGATCGCGAAGGCGAGTCGCACTCGCATTCCATTTGAATAAGTACGAAGTGGAAGATCAAGATAGTCACCTAGCCCAGTAAACTCCGCAATTTCCTCGGTTTTTTTGATAATCTCCGCATGCGTCATCCCGAGTAATAGACCACGCAAGCGGATATTTTGACGTCCAGTTGATTGATCATCCATGCCCAGGGAGATATCTAATAATGGAACCGTTTTTCCTTTAATCTCTATTGTTCCGGCTGTCGGCGGATAAATTCCAGCAAGAACTCGTAACAGAGTACTTTTCCCAGCACCATTGTGGCCAATCAATCCCAAGCGATCACCGCTAGTTAGTTCAAGATCTAGCCCGTCAATGGCGCGAACGACAACCACGCCGTCGTTGTCTTCTGCGATCCGATTAATACGACCCAATCGCATAACACGCTTCTTTAAAGACTGACTCTTAACATCATAAATAGGAAGATCTAACGAAACCTTTTTGAGTGATATTCTTGCCATCGCCAATCAAACCCAGTAAGGAATGCGCTTGATATATCTTCCAGCAAACGCTAAGGCCAGTCCCCATCCAAGAAACGCCATACCTCCGGTGATAACCCACGCTGATGCCGCTGGGTATATTCCTAACAGAGGCTGTCGAACAATGTCAATAAGATAAGCAATAGGATTTAGTTCGATTACCCATTGATGTTTTTTGCTGAGCATTTCTCCATGAAATAATATAGGCGAAACATAGAATGCGACTTGCAATAACGATGCCACGATCTGTGGGAAATCTCGGAATCGCGCCGCCACTACACCAGCGAATGAAGCCATCCACATCGCATTTAAAACAAACAACAATAGGCCAGGAAAAAACAACCAAATTGATACCCAGCTTTTTATTCCAAATATGGCTAACACTATCAACACGATTATGAAGTTGTGCAAAAAAATTACCAAATTTCGCCAAGCAACTTGAAGAACAAATAAATACTTCGGAGAAGGTATCTGCTTAATGTAACCCGCGCCGGCAATGAAGGCGTTACACCCATCATTCACCACACCTGAAAACAATCCCCACATTACGATCCCAATGGATATCATAGGCAAGTACGTGGACAAGTTCTGACCAAACAGCAAACCATACAAAAGGCCCAGAGTCGTTGCCATTACACCCATACTGATGGTCAACCAAAAGGGGCCAAGCTTGGATCTGGCATAGCGCTGGCGTATCTCTACCCATCCAAGCAACGTCCACAAACGCCAAGCGCGCAGGCTCGCCACGAGGTCATACGCCCCAGCAAGAAGAGCTTTCATTTAAGTGGGATCCTCCCGGGCACCTGAGATTAACGCGCGCCAAATGCGGCAGGACTCAGCTAGCAGGACACCTTGCATCGTAATAGCATACCAGTAGGGGACTTCTGAAGGATGCTACTAACAAAGCGGCGACACTTCAACCACGTGAATGACACCAATCGAATGACACCGCGTGAATGAGGCTCTTTTAGTTGTCCTTCCCCTTACACGCGGACTTCCCACTCTGCCCATGTAGTCCGTGCAGAGTTCTAGCGAACGCCGGTCTTTGCTAGACTTCTCGGGTCTTGTTACCGAGTTAGCCCAATGAAAACCCCAAAAAGCGTCTCTTCCGCCTGTGTGCTTTGGCTGAGCCTTCTCCCCTTGGCCGCATACTATGGCAGTTGGTACTACAACGGCGCTCTGATTCCTCTCCTCGCGCTCAGCAGCGCCCTGCTGCTGCTCTTTGGCATCACTGCTGCCTGGTCGCGGTTGCGTGGAGGCCTGCTATGGCCAAGGGGCTTTCTGCCGATTTTCATGGTGCTCTGGCTACTGTGGTTCTGGTTGACCTTATTCTGGAGTCATGTTCCTTACAGCAGCTGGTTCTACTTCTGGACGCTAGGAGCAGTACCTTTGAGCTTCCTGGGCTGGATCATGATGAGCAATATGGAGCGCGCAAAAGTCTGGCCATGGTTCTGGGCGGGAATCATCATCAGTGCTTGGGTGCTTTCGACCATTGGGCTTGGCCAATACTACCAACTGTTGGGCCAGGGGACAGGATGGCAAGGTCTGCGCCCTCAAGGCCCGCTCCTGGATTGTAATAGCTATTCCGCCTGGATGAACCTACTGTTTTTCCCGCTGGTGGGTCGCTTTTTATACCTCGATGCACAGCGAAGCGTCATACTTGCCCACCGGCAAATAGACTGGAAGGTACTCGGGTATCTGGTGACCATCGCGGTAGTCCTGCTGGCAGATTTTAGTACCGGTAGCCGTGGCGGCCTGTTGGCCTGGCTCTGCACCTTGCCCTTCGCGATTTGGGGTTTTCGCGGATTTCCAGGAACGGGTAAACAATGGGCCGTTATTCTTGGGCTTGCACTGTTAGCCTTTTTGATCATGAACTACCCAAAGGACTACGACATCCTTGGCCAGCTCAATCCGCATTACATTTCCTCCAATATCGCCACTGTTTCCCGTAGCCTCATGTGGATCGCCACTTGGCATATCTTTCTGAGCCACCCATACCTGGGCACGGGGCTGGGGAGTTATTTTCTCTTCTATCCTGCCTATCGGTTGCCGGGGGAGTTGGCCTCGGCGGGCACCTACGCCCACAACGACTACATCGAGTTTTTGGCCGAGGGCGGGCTCATCAATCTCGGCTTTTTGCTGGCCTTTGCCGGGGCGCTGTTCTATGCCCTCT
>NZ_JAVRKK010000051.1:0-13734 GCF_031962545.1 Candidatus Igneacidithiobacillus taiwanensis | reverse complement strand
TACAACGCCGAACGGCCACACCATCGACTCGGACAGAAACCACCGCTATCCTTCCTCCTCCAACATCTACCACAGTGCCAAAGGTGGTGGACGCATACAGCATCTTTCCTCCTGCAAATCCATCCTCTACACTGCCCAAATGCACGAAAAGCGGCTGCTCTTGGGCGGTACCTTCGATCCTATCCACTACGGCCACCTGCGTGCCCTCGAGGAGGTGCGCGAGGCCTTGGGAATGGGCGCGGCCACCCTCGTGCCGGCCGGGCATCCGCCGCACCGCAAGAGTCCCTGGGCACCCGCAGAGCATCGTCTGGCGATGACCCGCATTGCTGCGCAAGAGGCGCCGGGCCTCGATGTGCTTGCATACGAGGTCGAACACGACGGCCCTTCCTACACCGTCGATACCCTGCGCAATCTGCGCGAGACGAACCCGGAGGGCTTTTTCGCCATGGTCATCGGTATGGACGCCTTCCTGCGCTTCGATACCTGGCGGGAGTGGGAGCAAATTCTCGATCTTACCCACCTGATCGTCATCGGTCGGCCCGGCTGGCCCATGGCGGAATTGCCCGAAGTGTTGCGCCAAGTGCTCTATCAACGCCGGGTGGAGGAGCTCGCACAGCTGCAGACGCTCCCCGGGGGTAGGATTGCCTTTCACACCGTTACCGCCCTGGAAATCTCCGCCACCCAAATCCGCAGCCTTCTGGCAGGCGGGCGCAGTGCCCGCTTTTTGTTACCGGACACGGTCTTAGACTATATTGCACAGCATCGGCTCTACCACGAATCCTGATCTGGAGGATCAAAAACTTGCCCTGCACCCCCGAAACTCTCCGCGATTTGAGTATTGCCGCCTTGGATGAACACAAGGCCATCGACATCCAAAGCATCGATGTACGCCAACAGACCGATGTTACCGATTACCTGATCATTGCCTCCGGCAACTCCGATCGCCAACTGCGCGCCCTGGCCGAAGCCGTGGTCGACAAGGCGCGGAGCGAAGGAGTGCGTCCGCTGGGCACGGAAGGAGCCGCGGGTAGCGATTGGATGCTGGTCGATTTGGGGGATGTAGTGGTGCATCTGATGCGCCCGGAAACCCGCGATTTTTACCAGATCGAGCGGTTGTGGGGTGAGTTGCCGAAGGTACGCAGCCAAGGCACCGAGGGGTAAGGATGCGGCTGCTGGTCCTCGCCCTGGGGACGCGGATGCCGGACTGGGTGCATGCTGCGGTCGACGAATACAGCCGGCGGATTTTGCCGCCGGTGCAGTTGGAGTGGCGCAGCCTACCCTTGGCCGAGCGCGGTCGCCAGTACGATCCCGCCCGTTGGCGACGTGAGGAAGGCGAACGATTACTAGCCGCAAGCCGCAAAGACTCGGAGATCGTCGCCCTGGAAGTGCAGGGTCGTGCCTTGCACAGCGAGGAGCTGGCGCAGAAAATGGATGTGTGGATCGATAATCGTCAGGACGTGACCCTGTGGATTGGCGGCCCCGACGGCATCGATCCGGAGCTGCGGCCACACTGGCGTTGGTCACTCTCGGCCCTGACCCTGGCGCACCCGGTGGTGCGCGTGGTGCTGGCCGAGCAGTTATATCGCGCCTGGAGTATTCGCGCTGGATTACCCTACCACCGCGGTGCAGAGGAGAGTGGATGGTGAAGTTGCTCAGTCAGGTTTTGCCCCGCCTTGGGGTAGTCATTGCCCTCGGCATGGGCCTGAGTGCCTGTGCCCAAATGGTGACGCCCACCCCGCAACAGAGCAGTAGCAATGCCATTGCCGTACAAGCGGCACGCGTTCGCATCTTTGCCCTTTCGCCGCAGGTGACGGCGCAGCAATTGGCGCCGGCACAGCAAGCCCTGGCGGCAGCCCAGGCCGCTCAGCAGCGCGGCGACTATCTCTTTGCCGAACGCGAGACCG
This sequence comes from Candidatus Igneacidithiobacillus taiwanensis, assembly GCF_031962545.1. Lineage (NCBI taxonomy): Bacteria > Pseudomonadati > Pseudomonadota > Acidithiobacillia > Acidithiobacillales > Acidithiobacillaceae > Igneacidithiobacillus > Candidatus Igneacidithiobacillus taiwanensis. The sequence goes on along the minus strand of NZ_JAVRKK010000051.1, from coordinate 11,830 downwards.
AGCTCGCCCGGGTACACCTCGACAACATCCAGCTGCACCTGGATCAAAGCCCGGTGAGTGACGAGAATCAGCAGCTCAAGAGCCAGATCAAGGATCTGCAGCATCGCATCGCCTCCCTGCAGGAAAAGATTGCGGCTACGCGCCAGCAACTTCAGGAGAGCCAACCATGAAGCGTCGCCTACTCCTTCTTCCGCTCTTCCTGTTGCCCAGCCTGGCCTGGGCGGATACCGCTACCACCATGGCTCTGCAGCAGGCCTATGCCCAGGCGCGCAGCCTGCAGCCGCTGTTGAGCCCGCAAGAATCGGCGCGACTGCAGCAGGATCTACAGCAAATGACGGCGGATCAGGCCAATCCCGCGCTGTTTGGCGTCGACCGCGCCATATTCGAGGCGCGGGTGCACGGCATACGTGCGGCACACGCGCCCAGCAGTATCCAAGAAAAAGAGCGCTTGCAGCGGCAACTGAATAGCCTCAATCAGCGCTATCAGTCGTTGCAGGCCGAGTACGCCCAGCTGCGTCAACAGTTGGCAGACCGCACCATGGAGAGCGCCCGCAGCAGCCATCTCCAACAAGAAATTGAGCAGCAAAAACAGACCTTGCAGCAGGAAGAGAAAAGCCTCGCAAAGCTACAGGCCAATTCCAGCGCGGCACCTACCACCAGCCCTGCCGCGCGCGCCCCGCAAGCCTCACCGATTCCCCAGCAGCTGCAGGCCCTAGCGAGCTACGGCACCCTGCGTCAGGGAAAATATGGGACGGAGCTGGATTTGCCGATAGCCAGTCTGTTTTCCGGCGACCGTGAGCTTTCGGCCAATGGACGCCAACGCCTGCGCAGCATAGCCGGGGCCTTGAAGGGGATAACGGCGCCGCAGATCCTGGTGCGGGTGTCGCCGCAGCCGGGGGGCATCAACCTCGCCACCCAGCGTGCCGAGGCCATCGTCCAGGGCTTGCGCCAGGCTGGGGTGCCGGAACAACGCCTCGCCCTCGCGGCCAACTCCGGCGTTGCCAACGGCATGGCGCAGATTCTTTTGCCCGGCGGCTCCTGAACGATGCCGCGGCTGGTTTTGGCCTCCGCCTCGCCGCGGCGGCGCGCGCTCTTGGCGCAACTGGGGTACCGGGTGGAATTGCGCCCGAGCGCCATCCACGAGCGTCGCTTTGACGGCGAGAGTCCCATGCAACTAGTGCGTCGACTCGCCCGCGAAAAGGCACAAAGCGTCATCCGCCCGCGAGAAAAAGCCCTCGTCCTTGCTGCCGACACCTTGGTCTGCCTTGGCGACCAGGTTTTTGGCAAACCAGCCGATGCGGACGAAGCCCTAGCCTTTTACCAGACCCTCGGTGGTCAGTGGCATCAGGTGCTCACTGCCGTTGCCATCCACGACGGTAAAGATCTGCACCAGATTCTGTCGCGTAGTTCGGTATTCTTGCGCGCCCTCGATGCGGCCGAGGCCCGAGCCTACTGGGCCACCGGCGAGCCTCGAGACAAAGCCGGCGGCTATGCCATCCAAGGCATCGGCGCCGTCTTTATCACCGGCTTGCGCGGTTCCTATTCCGGGGTCATGGGCCTGCCTTTGGCCGAGACCGCCGCCTTGCTAACTCGCCTTGGTTTTCCTCCACCGTCCTTGCGGGGTCGCCATGAGTGAAGAATTGTTGATCAACGTCACCCCGCAGGAAATCCGTGTCGCCCTCGTCGACAATGGCGTGCTCCAGGAATTGCAGGTCGAACGCAGTAGCCATCGCGGGTTGGTCGGCAACATCTACAAGGGCATCGTGCGCCGGGTACTGCCGGGAATGCAGGCGGCCTTCGTCGACGTCGGTCTGGAGCGTACTGCATTCTTGCATGCCGCGGATATTCAGGGTGCCGAGAGTGAGGCGGAACTCGCCCAGGAGGGAGAAACGGATATCGAGTCGCGCAGCGTCAGCCTGCACGATTTGCGCAGCGTCTCGACCCTACTCCACGAAGGGCAGGAGCTTCTCGTCCAAGTCATCAAGGATCCCCTCGGCAGCAAGGGCGCGCGCCTGTCGACGCGCATTACCCTGCCGGGGCGTTACCTGGTCTACATGCCGTTTTCACCACGCATTGGTGTGTCGAGCCGCATCGAGTCGCCGGAGGAACGCAGCCGTCTCAAAGACCTGCTGAAGTCCCTCCTGCCGCCAGAGGAAACCGGCGGTTTCATCATTCGCACTCTGGCCGAGGGCGTCGGTGCCGAAGATTTTAGTAGTGATCTCAAATTCCTGCAGCGCCTTTGGCAAAACGTCCAGGAAGACTTGCGCGGCAGTCATGCCCCCCAGCTCATCTACGAAGATCTCAATCTCGCCCTGCGCGTCATGCGCGATGTGATGTCTGACGACATCCAACGGGTTCGCATCGATAGCCGCGAGACCTTCGAGGCGGCGCGACAGTTTTGCCGCGAAGTGGTACCGGAGGTGACGGAACGCATCGAGCACTATGCCGGCGAGCGCCCGCTTTTTGATCTCTACCACGTTGAGGAAGAGATCGAAAACGCCCTACAAAGCCGGGTCAATCTCAAATCTGGCGCCTATCTGGTCATCGACCAGACCGAGGCCTTGACCACCGTCGATGTCAACACCGGCGGCTTCGTTGGCCGTCGCAACCAGGAAGAGACCATCCTCAAGACCAACCTCGAGGCCGCCGCCGCCATCGCTCGCCAGCTGCGTCTGCGCAACATTGGCGGCATGATCATCATCGACTTCATCGACATGGACAACGAGGAGCACAAGCGGCGGGTGCAGCGCACCCTGGAAAAGGCCCTGCAGAATGACCGAACCCGCTGCACCATCACCCAAATCTCGGCCCTCGGACTCGTGGAAATGACCCGCAAGCGCACCCGCGAAAGCCTGCGCCAAATTCTCTGCGAACCCTGTCCTTACTGCCAGGGCCGGGGCTTTCTCAAAACCGCCGAGACCCTCTGCTACGAGATATTACGCGAAATCGTACGCGAGACCCGCGCCTACCCAACCGAACGCTTTACCGTTCTCGCCTCGCCACAAGTAGTGAACAAACTTCTCGACGAAGAAAGCACCAGCCTCGCCGCCCTCGAAGAGTTCATCGGCCGCCCAATCAAGGTGCAGGCGGAAAGCACCTACACCCAAGAACAATACGATATCGTCTTTTTCTAAGTGACTCTCTGCAGGACCGACTTCTAAATCCGTGACTGCGGTGTAGTGGGCGCATAGGCGGGGTTGGTCGCGCCAAAATCGCCCTTGCCTGTCGATAGGTCAGCATATTAGAATCATAAGATAATGTTATCGAAAGGCAATCAGCCACGATACATTTTGCATTTTTCGAGACCAAACGGAGGAAAACGTGCGCGCAGAAATCATACAATCGATTTTGCATGATCTTAACGGCAGTTCTGCCGATATCGAGGCTTCCGCCGTAATTTCTACCGATGGACTAACCATAGCCTCGGCCTTGGCCTCGAGCATGGATGAAGACCGCGTCGGCGCCATGGCTGCTGCTATGCTCTCTTTGGGGGTGCGAACCGCCGCAGAACTCGCAAGAGGAGAGATCGAGCAGGTCATGATCAAGGGCGGTGATGGCTATGTGTTGTTGATCCAAGCAGGCGCGGAAGCCGTGCTTTCGGTAATTACGCGTAAAGACGCCAAACTAGGTTTGGTCTTTCTGGATGCCAAACGTGCAGCCAACGCCATTGCCGAGCAGCTTTGACTCCCACCAACGTACATAGGGGCAAGCAAAGATATGGACGAGAGCTTTTTTGAGGGTGTCGGAGTGAAAAACGAGAGCGAGCTGCGCCAAGCCTGGGAGGGTATCGAACGTATGTTCGCCGTCATCCTCTTTGATCGTGATGGCATGATACTGTACGCAAATCCGGTGTTCTGCCAAGCAACGGGTTATGCAATCGAGGAACTTACTGGGCAGCATCACAAAATGCTCTGCTTGCCAGCATACGTAGAATCGCCAGACTATATCGATTTTTGGGAAAAACTTCGATCAGGAAATAAACAACATGGCACGTTTCATCGGCGGCGGAAGGACGGTCGAGATCTATTCTTATATGCCGAGTACACTCCAATATTCGATACGTCTGGCAATATCGTGAAGGTGTTGAAGATCGCCCAAAATACCTCTCGCGTGGCCGAGCATCTGATTCAGCAGCTGGGCATGAGCGAGAACCTCATCGGTCGGTTGCTCACCATGTAATGCCCTCGAGCACATCGAATTGTGCGCGATTTGTGACCATTTATTCAGATGAGGATGCATCATGACAGAGCCTCGATGCGCAATGAGCACCAAGGATGTGGTCGACCTATTGTGTGACATTGCCGATCAGGTTGCGGCAGTGATAGGAAATAAAGGCAGCATCAGCGTATTTCGATATGCCGGAAAAAAATTAGGAGAGCGTATTGGCTATGCCCATCGAGGAAGCCCCGAGGAAGCGAGAAATCTCGTCGCGACGTTCTTCAAGGAAAAGGGCTTCATGGACGATATCGAACTGCATAAAGGGGAAGCTAGATTGTGCGGCTGTAAGATCGGCTTGGTACTCAAAAATCGCGGTAGTGACGCTGGAAAGCATGCGTTGTGTCATTTTGGTTTTGGTTTGATCGATGGCGTCATGGAGGGCGTCACCGGACACAAGACGGTAACCCTACACGTCGAGTCCACGTATCATGAAGATGGGGTTACCTGTCGGGAGAGTTGGTGACCACCGCCTTCGCTCGCTGCTCGCCCAAAGAGCAAAGCGAAGGGCGAGTAGCCCCCGGTAGGCCACGCGGCAAATACTATATTTGTCGAAGCGACCGCAACAGCTGGGAGTGTAGGCGCGGCATGGTGGCTATCCAGCAAGCTGGGACCCGAGCGTGCTGTCTGCGCCCATCGAAGGCGAATGGCGGCAAGCCGGTGACCAGGGCAGCGGGGATCCAATCGCCGGCGCAAGGTCATTCGCGCACGGACGCGCGACAAGCCGTGCCGAGCAAAGCAATTCTCCTTCACCATCAACTTGTCAACATTCGTGAGCGTCGAATATACGATATGAACCACTCCAATTGCCAGAGAATTTGCGATCTGATGGATAGTCACGACTCGGCCTCATTGGATATGAGCACGCTGTTCCTGATGCTAGAAAACCGTGACAGACATACGAGCGAGCACTGCAAAAGAGTTAGGGCACTATCCATTGATTTGGGTCGATCCATGGCTCTTGAGGAGTCCACAATCAATATCTTGGATTGCGCTGCACTGTTGCACGACCTTGGAAAAATTACCATTCCCCAAAACATTTTATATAAACCAGCAACGCTCGACGATCGCGAATGGAAAAAAATGCGAACACATAGTGCCATTGGCGCAGAATTGATTGCGTCACGGAATTTTCCCCTTGCCAAAGAAGTTGCCAAAGCGGTCCGGCATCATCACGAACATATCGATGGCTCTGGCTATCCCGATGGGCTGAAAGGGGGTCAGATTCCACTATTGGCAAGAATTATATCCGTGGCCGACAGCTACGATGCGCTGACTTCGCGCCGAGCATACCATGGTATAATAACGCACGATCAGGCATTGGGAATCATGATCAAAGAAAGTGGAAAGAAGCTCGACCCAGACCTGGTTACCATTTTCATCAATCGAGTAATACCAATCATTGCGGGGGGGGGTGTAAATTAGATAATGTCCAACGTTCTTTACGACAATGGCATCCATAAGTGTGTTTCTTTCACCAATTTAGTGGAAGGAGAAGGCATTCAGGCCAACCAGTTTCTCATCGTTCATGCCGGTGAGGGTATGCTGCTCGACCCTGGTGGCAATCTCACCTACAAGCATCTCCTGGCGGAAATGGCCAGCTACTTTCTTCCCGCTCACCTGGATTACGTATTTGCCTCCCATGAGGACCCGGACATCGTTGCATCCGCCAATGGCTGGCTGTTGATTACCAATGCAAAAATTCTTATTGCTAATGAGTGGACTCGTTTCCTGCCACATTTCTGTTCCAAAGGTATGACGGAGGGACGAGTGATCGGCATTCCTTCAAGGGGGATGACCGTGAGCCTCGGGGGCTACGATTTGCAGATCATTCCCGCACATTATCTGCATTCAGTGGGTAACTTTCAGGTATATGACCCGTTGAGTAAGATCCTGTTTTCTGGCGATTTAGGCGCCAATCTGGTCAGCGGCCATGACGCCGCCAAGGTGGTAGAAGGAGCCGAAGCCTTCCATGCACATCGCGCGCTCTCGGGTATGGATGGGTTTCATCGCCGATATATGGGAGGCCAAAAAGTTTGCAGGCTTTGGGCACAAATGGCGCGCAAAATGGACATCGAGTGGATCGTCCCGCAGCACGGTGCATCCTTCAGGGGGAAGGAAACCGTAATCGCCTTCCTCGACTGGTTCGAAAACCTGGAATCGGGCCCCGATCTCTTGACCGAGGCAGACTTTCCGTATCCTCTCCCCAACACCGGAGGTAACGCATGAAACCTGAAGCATTTTATGATTTTTGCGCCCAGTTACAAACGGTCGTACCAGAGATGATGGGAGTCGCTCTCCTCTCTACCGATGGGTCCGTTTTGTATCAAGAGGGAGAGTTGGTGGCCGATATTGGACTCGTCGGAGTTGCTGGGGCAGCAGTCATGCGCTTGGCCGAGCATATCGGTTCCGGGCTTGAGGAATGCCCGGCCCAAGAAATTACCATCCGTTGCAAAAAGCATGCGGCGCTTTTCGCGCCAATGACAGCAGATACCATGGTGATGGTGGTCCTGCCCACGGGAGTCGACACCAGAATCATCGGTTCAAATATTCACAAAATAAACGGTAGCCAGACACAATGATGCAAACTGTCCCGTCATACAAACACATCAACGAAACTGACTAAAATTCCACAAAACATTAGCACCAAATGGGCTCCTCGACACATCGAGTGGGTAAGGCGGTGTGATTGCCCTATGGTAGAGGTGGCAAGCTGAGAGCAACGATGGACCAAGGGAACCAACTATTCACTCTGGCATTAGGTCCGATTCCACCGTGGATGGTGAACGAGGTGCGGTTCACGGCGGAGGAAAAGCGCCTGGACCTGCATGTGAACTTCCCCAAGGGTAGTCGTTTTCCATGTCCTGTCTGTGGCCAGGAGTGTCCCGTCCATGACAGCTAGGAGAAGGTCTGGCGTCACCTGGATTTCTTCCAGCATGCCGCGTATCTTCACGCCCGTGTGCCGCGGGTCCATTGTCCGGAGCATGGGTGCATTTGGTACCCGTCCCTTGGGCTCGGGAAGGCTCCGGATTCACGTTGCTTTTCGAGGCCCTGGTCATGGCCATGGTCCGGGAGATGCCCGTGTTGACGGTCGCCCGTCTAGTGCGGGAGACGGACCAGCGACTCTGGCGGGTGCTCGATCATTACGTCGCCGAGGCCCGCGAGGCCGCGGACCTGTCAGAAGTCCGCGCTATCGATGTAGATGAAACCAGCAGCTGGCGTGGCCATGGCTACATCTCCCTATTTGTGGACCTGGAGGCCAAGCGTTTGCTCTTCGCCACCCCAGGCAAGGATGCCAAAACCTTCGAGAAGTTCGCCGAAGATCTGCAGGCCCATGGCGGTAACGCCGAGGCCATTACGGAGGTGAGCATGGACCTCTCACCGGCCATCCAAAAAGGCGCCGCAGAACACCTGCCCAACGCCCAGATCACCTTTGATCGCTTTCACCTGCTGAAGCTCATCAATGAGGCCGTGGATGCCGTGCGCAGGGGCGAGGCCATCTCCCAACCCGATCTGAAAAAGAGCCGCTGGCTGTGGCTCAAGAACCCGGGAAAGCTCTCAGCCAAACAGACCGCCAAGCTCCAGGAGCTCCTCAAGAACCAGAGTCTCAAGACGGCTCAGGCCTACCAGTTCCGCCTGACCTTCTAGGAGAGCGGCGGCAACCCAGCGGCCTTGGCGGCCCAATCCTCGGCCCCCAAGCAGAAGGGGGCGCCCCGGACCGACCCCAGGCGCGTGGTCGAGATGAGACGGCTGCGCAGGCTCCATCCCAACCTCGGCAAGGAGAAGCTCCATGTCTTGCTTGCCCCTTGGTGTACAGCCCACGGCATCAGGCTGCCCTCGGTTTCGACCCTCGGGCGCATCATCGCCCGTGCGCGGGCAAGATGCGCCATAGTCCCGCACGACTCGATGCCCGCGGTCGCCCCAAGCCCGTCAGGCGTGCGCGCAAACCCTTGCCGCACAGCAGATCCAGCGCTGATACATCTATCCCAAGACGCCGAAAATGAACGCGAGACGCACGCTCCAACCGCACCATCCAGGAATCTTTCGTCGACTATCACGAAGACCTGCTCTTCACCGACCTGGCCCGCTTCAACGAAAAGCTCGCCGACTGGCTCATCTTCTATAACGCCGAACGACCACACCATCGACTCGGACAACAAGCACCGCTATCCTTCCTCCTCCAACATCACCCCGAGTGCCAAAGGTGGTGGACTTATGCACAGGCTTGAAGGAATCTGCGTTTCCTGATAGTAATTCTTGGTCAGTGGACGATATTTTGTTGGACGGATGGCTGCCAGAATGACGGCATTCACCGTAAGGTCTGGTATCCGCACCACTTTAACCCTAACGAAGCCTAGTAAAAACGGGCTTTTCCCATATAAACCAGATAAAAAAATCCGCTGTCATAGCCAAAACGACCTTACAATGAATAACGGAGCGTCGTGGGTGAGGTCGTCGAATGATGGAACATCCTAAAGAGCACAAACGCTCGGGGTATGCAGAGCTCGCAGCTGACGATTGGATTTTGGGTGAGCGCCATCGCCTAACCGCGACACTTCTGGAAAAGGCCACCGAGCTTATCACTACCACAGATTACAATGCTCTGTTGGAAGGCCTCTGCCGCAGCCTCGTAGAGGCTACTCCGCACATCCTATTGGCCTGGGTCTGGATCGGTCCTGGCGATAGCCGAGAGATCGTCCCTCAGGTCGCTGTTGGGCCCGCCAAAGAATACGCGCAAACCCTAAAAATACGCCGTAACCTGCTTACCGAGCGAGGACCCATCTTCCAAGCGCTCTCTGGCACGAGACTCGTAGAAATGGGCATATCCGGAAGATCGCTCTACGGGCCATGGCGTCGCGCTGCGCGCCGATACGGCTTTCGGGCGGCTATTGCTTTGCGGCTCTCGTGTCTTGAAGGAGGAAAAGCAGGAGTCATCGCCCTTTATGGAGACTCGGAAGATTATTTCCAGAAGGTAGGGGAAACTCCTTTCCTTGCCTTTGCGCGATCGGCACAGTCCATGCTGCACCAGTGTTCCCTGATTGATCACCTGAAATCAGAGGCGATTACCGATGATCTTACTGGACTTCCCAACCGTCGAGCATTTCGGTTAGAGCTAGAACGATATTGTTCCCTTACCCTTCGACGCGACCGCCTACTCGCGGTTGGGATGCTCGATCTGGACAACCTGAAAGACATCAATGATCGTCTGGGACATGCCGCCGGCGATACGACGATCCGGCAAGTGGCCCAGCGGATCTCGTCCGTTCTGCGAGCTGGCGATGTCTGCGCCCGCTTGGGTGGCGATGAGTTTGGACTACTCGTTCACGAACCGACCTGTGTAGACGATCTGGCGGCTCTTTCCGATCGTATCCTCGACGCGCTGAGAGAGCCGATCGCGATTGCCGATGGCTTACGTGCCGAGACTTCAGCCAGCTTAGGCTGGACCATCTACCCCCTGGATAACGAAGATTCGGAAACATTGATCCGGCATGCCGATCGCGCACTCTACGCAGCAAAAAACGGGGGCAAGGACCAGTTCGCCTTTTACCATGCTTCTCACGAAACCAGCCCGGAGGAAGACGTACAGCCGGTACGGTTACTTACCCAAGCGCTGCAATACGAGGAACTACACCTATATTATCAGCCGATAGTCCGCCGTGATCTGCAGGGAAGCATGCGATTAGTCGGCGTAGAGGCTTTGCTGCGGGTACACTCTGGCGACCTCATACTCACACCAACCAGTTTCCTGGGCGCACTGGACCACCCGCGGTTGGCGCGCCCAATCAGTCGGTTCGTCCTGCAGACGGCACTACGGCAGGCAGAAGCATGGCAAATCCGTGGGCTCGACATCCCCGTTTCCGTCAACGTGAGCGTCGCTCACCTGCTCGACCCGAGATTTTTGGACGATATTGAGAGTCTAGTATGCAAGCAGAGCAGTGTTTCTCCCAACAAGATCACCTTAGAGGTCACGGAAACCGCGCCGATTCCCAACTTTCATACAGTCTGTTCTGTATTGGAGCGGTGTCGCCAGTGGGGGTTACGCGTATCTCTGGATGATTTTGGTACGGGATACTCTTCTCTGACCTACATGCAAAAGTTTCCAGCAACCACTATCAAGCTCGATACTAGCTTTACTCAGAGTATACTGACGAATAAAAGAGATCTCGCCATCGTTTCTGGTATCGTCGTGGCTGCTCGAGGGATAGGGCTTGACGTGGTAGCCGAAGGCGTAGACTCTTTCGAATGTGCCAATTTACTGCAAACCATTCAATGTAACATCCTACAGGGATACTGGATTGCCAAACCCATGTCAGCAGATAGCCTGGAAAAGTGGATACAGGACTCTGGTATCACCATTGATAGATTTTGAAGCTTTGATGAGTAGCCAGTGTATTTATCGCACCTCTCGTTAATCATCAGTCAGGCAAGACGATTTGGATCATGAAAGAGACCACCCTATCTAACTCGCCAAAATCTTTTATAAAGATTGAGGGTATTGGCACGGTTCCCGTCATTCTCGGACACGGATTCGGCTCAGATAAGGGGGTTTGGGATTCTCTGCTGCACTGCCTTCCCCTAGGGTTTCGGTATATCCGCTACGACCTGGCAGGCTTCGGCTCCACTGCAGACACTCGCGTCCGGTATGGCCGGAGCGCCACAACAATCTTTTTGCTTATGTAGATGATCTGATCCAGCTCCTCCAGACTCTTCCGGATTGTCGCGGGCAGCCAGTGATCTACATTGGCCACTCGGTAAGCGGCATGATTGGGGCCATTGCAGCAATAGCACAGCCTGAGCTCTTCCAGCAACTGATTCTCATCAGCGCTTCACCTTATTACCTGCGTGAGCCCAACTATCCGGGCGGGCTTACGCAGTCAGACCTGGACGAACTCTTCAAGGCCATGGCTACCAACTACCAAACTTGGGCAGCAGGCTTTGCGCCGGACCTTTTTGGTATCGATGACTCGGCCCTGCTGGCCGATTTCTCCAGGTCCCTATTCCAATTGCAACCGGATATTGCATTACGGACGCTTCGCATGATCTTCGAGTCCGATTGGCGTTTCGTCGTGGGCAAGATCCGCACGCCAGTGCATCTGATTCAGGCTCGGGATGATTTTGTTGTACCGCAGGAGGTCGGGCTTTGGCTACACGAGCATATTCCCGGCAGCACACTGGATTGGGTAGACGCGCGTGGTCACCTCCCTCACCTAACCCACGCTGCCGACGTTTGTCTCCTCATTCGTCGCTTTCTCCCACAAGTACAGCAGCCCCAGTAATGACAGAAACGCCAGAGATGGGAGTTTGTTCCGGTGGTCTGCAAGCCTTTTGCAGATTCCTCGCCCAATGGAGCTCCGCCTCTCTGGTACTGGCGCTGGAGGGCGGGCGAGGCCGGGAAAAAGCTCGCGTCATTGCGAGCAACGTGCCGTTGCACCTGAAAAATCCTGAAGTGCCAAGCATTCCGTCGGAGGTTTTTACAGGCGGCACGCTAGTTACCCTCGATAGTGCCGCAATGAATTTGCCACCAGCACTCACCATCCACGCCACCGCACGTCTCCAGCCTTGGTTTTTTCTTCCTGGCGGGATTCCTCACGCAGAGGCAAGTGGGGTGCTCTTT
>NZ_JAVRKK010000050.1:0-13838 GCF_031962545.1 Candidatus Igneacidithiobacillus taiwanensis | reverse complement strand
AATAGTTATCTTTTTGATTTATCATCCGAGAATTCCTCAAACCCCGCCCATTTTTTTGCGGGTATCATGCAGAATCACCCCGCAAACCGGCTTTTTGGTGCTCCTGGCGCGCGTCCGGCTCGATGCGGACCTGTGCGGTGCATGGGCTAGATGGTCTGCCAATGGATCGTGCCATACCGGGTCGATTCCATAGCCAGGGTTACAGCGTTCCGTAACCGTTTTTCCGCTGCCTGCTGCCTTGTTCCAGTGTGATTTGATAGGTTCACATTCCTGCTTCCATTGCGTTTCTGTAGCTGGTTCTGCACCGCTTACATTGGCTATCTGTTCAGCGTTGATTACCGGTTTATTGAGATCGGCTCATTGCCTTTTTGGAACTTCGTTAAGCGATTTTCCATATCTTGTGTGTGCCAAAAATTCTCTACAGGATGGCCAATGTAAACCGCGCAGGGTTTCCAAGGCACGTGGAAGCCGCTCGACTACGTCTCGCAACTCCACTTATCCCGCAGGTAAGGTATACGGAGACCGCAAGAAAGCGCTCATGCAGGCATAGAACTCTACTGACCAGAAAAGCAGAAAACAGCATGACATTGATGGAAGGGTATCCTTGATCTTTCCGTCATCCATGCCTGACAAGCCAGTAACAAAATGGCATATGAATTCCAGTTTTCCAGCAGGCACGCTTAAGGGTTTCTCTAGCAAGAAACCCGCATGGCAGGGAAAAGTCCTGCACTAGGAGGTCTAGCTGCAGTCGTAACCGGCTTGCCTGGGCGGGTGCTATGCAGTTCCAGCAAATACCAAATGCAATCCGATTCGCCGGACGCTGGTATTCGGCCCATGATGCGATTGTGCCACCGATGGGTTAATGGTCTGCCCGGGGGGCTTGGACTTCCCCCGTTTCTATTGCTGGAGATTGGCTATGGACACATGCACCCTACCCAAAGGTAGGGGATGCGTATGTTTCACTGCTGCTGCTGCGGTAGGTCATAAGCGTCTGAGCGATGTTCTTTCCTAGATCCTTGGCTTGTTTTTTGCCAAGAGATTGATCGAGTGTGCGGCAAACCTCCCCGTTCAGGGGGGGCAAGAGCGCGGCGGGGAGGCGGATCTATGCCGCCGCACCCGCCTTGGCATGGTGCAACCTAATCCGGCGTTCGTTGCTGCTCGATGTATTGGCGAACAATAGATATGGGCGCACCGCCGCAACTGCCAGCGAAGTAAGAAGGCGACCAGAGTGCCCCGCCCCACAATTTTTCGCGGACGCTAGGATAGTTCTTCTTGCGGATCATGCGGCTGGAAACCCCCTTGAGGCTGTTCACCAATGCCGAAACGGATACCTTCGGTGGATAATTCACCAGCAGATGCACGTGGTCATCTTCCCCGTCGAACTCTACCAGCTCGGCGCTGAAGTCCTGGCAGACAGCGGCGAAGATTTGGCGCAGATCCGTCAGCACCTCACCTGTAAATACTCCACGGCGGTATTTGGTTACAAAGACCAAGTGAACATGCAGGTTAAAAACGCAGTACCTACCAAGTCTTATTTCATTTGCATCCGTCATAGGCCAAGCATAAAATAGAATCATGCTGATTCGCAAAGCCGTGCGCTATCGACTGGAACCCACCGTGGAGCAGGAGAACCTTCTGACCCGCGCTGTAGGTTGTGTCCGCTTTGTGTGGAATCGTGCTTTGGCTATCCAGAAAAGCTATCTGGAGCAAGGCTGCGGTATCTTGTCCTATGTGGACATGGCCAAGTGTCTGACCGCCTGGCGCGGTTCCCAAGCTTTTGGTTTCCTGTCCGAATCTCCTATCCATCCACAACAGCAAGTATTGCGGAATCTGGATAGAGCCTTGAAGGATGCTTTTGACAAAAGGAGCCCCAAGCGGTTTCCGGTATTCAAGAAAAAGGGCTTGCACGACAGCATGCGCTACCCAGACCCGGAGCAGATCAAAATCGACTTATGCCAACAGGACAAGGAAGGCCGGCGGATATTTCCAAGAATTTTCCTGCCGCGCATCGGCTGGGTGAAGTTCCGTAAATCCTGCATGATTGGCGGTGAGATTCGCAACGTCACCGTCAGTCGATCTGGTGGGCACTGGTATGCTGCCATCCAGATTGAAAAGGAGATCCCCGATCCGGTACATCCAGCATCGACTGCCGTTGGCGGGGATCGTGGTGTCGCCAATCTGCTCACGCTCTCGGATGGCACCATGTTTCTGCCAGTCTCGGCCTATCGAGATATGCAAAGGAAGCTTGCAAAGGAGCAAAGAGATCTCGCGCGCAAAGTGAAGTTCTCGGCCAACTGGAAAAAGCAGAAGGCCAAAATCACGCGATTGCATCAGCGCATCGCGGATATTCGTAAAACCGTACTTCATCAGGTCAGCACCGTCATCAGCAAAAACCACGCGGTGGTAGTGCTAGAAGATCTGAGAGTGCAAAACATGACCAGTTCCGCAAAGGGAACTGCCGTGCAACCCGGGCGCAAGGTCCGGCAAAAATCGGGGCTGAATAAGGCCATCCTTGACCAGGGATGGGGAATGTTACTGCGCCTCCTGGAGTACAAGCTCCAGTGGACTGGTGGCATGCTGTATCGGGTACCGCCAGAGTACACTTCGCAGATTTGTCCGGTCTGCGGGGTGGTGGATGCGGAAAACCGAAAAACGCAAGCCACATTCCATTGCCGACATTGTGGGCATACAGACCATGCCGATGTAAACGCGGCAAAGAATATCCTCGCAAGGGGTTTACACCCTGCAAAGGGTTTGCACCCTGTTAAGGAATTGCAATCAACGGCGGGGCACGCCGGGGTAGCCTGTTTCGCGGCGTAAGCTGTGAAGTTGGCCCAAACCAAAGGGAATGGGTCAATCGAAGTGGCTGAAGTAAGGCCGCTGTTGGCAGGAAGGAATCCTCGCACTTCAGGGCGAGGAGGATGTCAACTTACAATCCCTATGAAGTCATGACTCTTCTTCAAGTCTGACTCCTCCTGACAATGGCAGCTCAAAAGGCTGCTATTGTTTTTTGGTTGGTTGCAATTTTCTTATGTTGTTGTATCTTGCAATCCTTATGAAGTCATGACTCTTCTTCAAGTCTGACTCCTCCTGACAATGGCAGCTCAAAAGGCTGCTATTGTTTTTTGGTTGGTTGCGGTTTTCTTATATTGTTGTATAGTTAACACATAAGGTTGTGTTGCAGTACCTAGAAGACGTTCTGATTTTATTGAGGAGGAGTAAAAATGAAGAAGAATTTCATTATGTTAGCAGTTGCGGCAGCTCTGGTTGCTCCTGTGTGTGCGATGGCTGCTGATGGCAGCAACAGCGATGCCAAGACGGGTCCCGTTCTGTACGGATATGCCCAAATTACCGGGGCCCAGCAGTTCGGTACCTCTATGAATGGAGTATCCACAGGCTCTAATGGTCTGGTCTTTGGCGCCAACCGAATCCGTTTGGGTGTCAAGGGTCAAGCTGCAACGGGCGTGACCTACAATATTATGGCCGGTTGGGATAATGCAGCGATTAGTGGTAATAACACCAGCTCAAACGGTAATGTTGGCAATCTGTTAAATAATGGATTGGGTAACGGTGGTAATGCCTCCATTATTGACGCATGGATTAACTATGCCCCAGTTCCATTTGTGCAGCTGAAGGTGGGCAAATTCAAACAGCCTGTTGGTAATGAGTATGTAGATGTTGATGGTAATGCATTGCCCTTCATCTTCCGTAGTATGGGTCAGTCTTTGCTACCTGGACGTTCTGCCGGTGCTATGTTGCACGCCAGCAATGTCATGGGTACGGGTGTTGGCTATGCGGTTGCCATTGCGGATGAGACTTCTCTTGACTATGGATCTGCTTATAACTGGTTGGTCAGTGGTTCCAATCCGCTTGGAAGTGGTCAAGGTGGCTTCCTTAACGGCGGCGGCGGATATTTGGCATCTGCTCGTTTGACTTATGATTTTATGGGCCCATTGCTTCATGCGGAAATTAGCGGTTCTCGCATGACTTTACCGACAACGGCAAATAAGCAAATAATAACCAGCACAACAACTAATTTTAATGTTCAATCCATCTCCTTTGATCCTTTTGTCATTTCTGGTGATACAAATACGGTCAATACGTACTATATTCCAAACGTTGATTCCTTATATACATGGAACGTGGGCGTCCATGGTGGACTGATGGGTATCAGTTATGCAGCTGGTTACACAAATCTGCATACCGGCACGACACGCGATGGGAATCCTGGCTTTATGGGGCAAGACTGGAACGTTGGTTTAGCTACCAACCTGCATACCATGGGCCTTACTCCATCGTGGTTGGACATTGAGCCGGCCGTACGTTTCGATTCGTTTAGCTACAATGACTATCAGGGTGATGACGCCAAGCTCGACAATACCACTGTGGGTCTGAATTACTATGTCAATCCGAACAATCCTCATGCGGCTGAGATTCAGGTGAACTATATCATCCCAACAGCACGGGATGGGAAATGGGGTGCTAACGCCCCCATTAATGGCATGGCCTACAACACGTTAATGTTGCAGTTCCAGGCCGGATTCTAAGTATCGTTCTGCAGTGTAATAAAAGCCACCATCTTCGGATGGTGGCTTTTCTGTTTCCATTTCCACTGAAGGAAGTTTTTAACTAATGTCGCTCATCAAGATAACCGACGATGATGACAAGATTCTGCGAGAGCGTGTCATATGCATGATGAATCTCCGCAATGAAAAGCTCACTAAATTAGCCAGAAAGCTCAATCTGGATACAGGAGGTTTGTCTGGATGGGTAAACGGAGGTGTGCAAGGTCGACTATCTATCAAAAAAAAGAGTCTGGTATCGGACTATCTCGGTTTATTACATGGATTTCTAGCGCCAAATAAAGTGCATGTATGGAATACGGATTCAGAAACAATAGAGAGTGCTATACCATTACTTCTTAGCAAAGAACTGTTAAATGGGATAAGGATAGTTCCAATATATTCTGGCGGGCAACCAGCATCATGCGCCTTGCTTGCATCATCCACGAATGATTACTTTGTTGTTATAGCCGAACCAAGAGATGATTCCTTGCAACCACCAATAATTACCCCGGAAAAAACAGGTTGGGGAATTTTAGAAAAAAAAGCTTTTTTTTCAATGGTGGAGTACAGAAAACTCAAAGAAGAAAAAGATAAGGATATTTCTGAAATTTATTTAGAAATAATGATCCGATCAATGACAAAGATAGATTCCTCAATGATAGATTGGGTTATCCTGGTAAAAGAGGCTGTAATTGGCGGGTTAACTGTGGATGAAGCAAGGAAGAGGTTGTTAGGCTAAAGACAATTACAGACCTTTTGCGCCCTTCTGTCTCGTCGGCCTTGGGCACGGCTTGGCGGATAGCCTGATTTTGCTGGGTTCTCCGCCCGCCGGTTAGGGGCCGTCATGAGACAATAGGCAATCCCCTTTATCTTGCGTTTCCTTCCGTTGGTCAGGAACGGATGCTTGGCAGATTTGCGGCTCTGGGAGTAGATTCGCTGGATGGTCAGAAAACAACGGACATTGTCATGAATCAGAAACGACAATGCCCCGATTCCTGGAAAGCTTTCGGAGGCGTATCAGGAAATCGGGGCATTCGGACACCGGGTGGTACCGGGGAAAATTGTAGCAGCAGCCACACCCCACACATAGCCCCCCGGTCCCGTCAACAAGACGCGAGTACCGGAGGGCAGCATGGCCGCCCGTAGGCACAAGACCCAATCCGCCGAGCAAACAGCCCTCGATTTGGGCATCCCAGTGGGCCTATACCCATTGGTCGAACACTTACCCTATCGGTCTTATTGCACCAATGACTTTGGCGGAGGCCTTCGCATCCGAACTCGGAAGCAGGCCTTGGCCTACCGATATATCCAACACAATCCGCCAGCGCAGGTCTGGACTATCGTGCTGGATGTGGATCACCGTATCTGCGATCCCGAAACATTCGCCTATTGCTGGGAGACCCAAGACCCAGAGGGGCCGACCCCAAACGCCATAGCGATCAATCCGAAAAACGGCCACGGCCACCTGTTCTATTTCCTCGAGGCTGGCGTTACCCGCACGCAGGCGGGTAGAGAGGCTCCCTTGCGCTATCTGGCAGCCATAGAACGCGCCCTATGCATCAAGATGGATGCCGACCACCTCTATGTCGGCCTTGTAAGCAAAAACCTGATCCACCCGCATTGGCTAACCCATATATTCCACGATCGCCGCTGGACCCTTGGCGAACTGGCCGAGTATCTCGACCTCGATGCAGCCAATGCTAGGCGCTATGTCCCCAACACCCCGGAGGAAGCCTACCAAGAGGGGCGGAACGTATTCCTGTTCCACACGGCCCGTAAATGGGCCTACAGCGCGATTAGGGACTATTGGGCACCCAATGGCCTACCCCACTGGCAAGATGCGATTTTGGGGCATTTACGGGCCACTAACGGGCAATTTCAAGCGCCCCTCTACGAACCAGAACTCAGGGCCATTGCCAAGAGCATTGCCAAGTGGACTTGGCGGCACATTACGCCTGTAGGCCTGCAAGACCTCATCGAGCGTACCCACACGCCAGAGCTACAGCGGGAGAGGGGCAGGAGGGCTACCAATCAGGCAGAGGCAGGGCGCAAGGCCACCAATCAGGCAGAAGCAGGGCGGCTTGGCGGACTGGCAGCGACCAATCAGGCGGAGGCTGGAATCGCCAGCGGACAGGCCCGCAGGCTGTCCAGAGAGCAGGACCGCGCTACAGCGCGACTTTTACGAGCCAAAGGATGGACCTACCGAAAGATCGCCGCAGAGCTTGGGATTAGCGTAGCGACGGCGTATCGGCTGTGTCGGTAGTTGTTTCACGAACGAGCGGCGGCCTATATCAGATAACAGCCAGCAGGGGCGGCTTGAGCGTAGCGAAAGAACCGCCCCGAATCGGCTGGGCCGCAGGCAGGTAGGGAGGCAGAGCCGACCGGCCACCTGCCGTCGCGGCTTCCACGGGTTTGCCGATGGCGGCACCTGATCCCGCCGTAGCAGCGGGGAAGCCCAGATCGACAGATCAGAAAACTGAATCAGGCTGGCTGAGGGCCTAGCGAGCGAAGCGAGCGCAGGACCGAAGGCAGCACTTCGGTGGAAAGCGTATCGGCCAAGACATCGGTAAAGGGTGGGCACGGGCAGCTGGACCGGCACGGAGGGAAAGGGGGTCCGGGGGAGAGGGTCTGCCACTTTTGGAGGCAGTCACGATTCTCGAATCTTGGAGAACCCTTAACAGGGCCCATCCACACCTTTATCCGCCGTTTTTGTGGATGGGTGTGGCATTTCCCTATCCCCCACTCCCGCCTGAGCGAGTGTTATGCCGTGCTGCGCGTCCGTCTCTTTTGCGAGCGAGTAACGCGAGCGAAGCGAAAGAGACGGACGGGGGGAAGCCAATAGCAACGGGGGTTTTCAGCGATATTTTGCTGCATGAAATTTCATGAAATCCCCCTCCGCGTCCAATGGCGACGCGACCGCCGCAGGCTGGAAGCGTCATCGGAAATGCCAACAGTACGGGCGCGACTGCGATAGCCAGGAGCGCCGATCTCAACCGCCTGTCTCTTTTGCGAACCGAAGGTGAGCGAAAGAGACAGGCGGAGGCCGCTAATAGTTATCTTTTTGATTTATCATCCGAGAATTCCTCAAACCCCGCCCATTTTTTTGCGGGTATCATGCAGAATCACCCCGCAAACCGGCTTTTTGGTGCTCCTGGCGCGCGTCCGGCTCGATGCGGACCTGTGCGGTGCATGGGCTAGATGGTCTGCCAATGGATCGTGCCATACCGGGTCGATTCCATAGCCAGGGTTACAGCGTTCCGTAACCGTTTTTCCGCTGCCTGCTGCCTTGTTCCAGTGTGATTTGATAGGTTCACATTCCTGCTTCCATTGCGTTTCTGTAGCTGGTTCTGCACCGCTTACATTGGCTATCTGTTCAGCGTTGATTACCGGTTTATTGAGATCGGCTCATTGCCTTTTTGGAACTTCGTTAAGCGATTTTCCATATCTTGTGTGTGCCAAAAATTCTCTACAGGATGGCCAATGTAAACCGCGCAGGGTTTCCAAGGCACGTGGAAGCCGCTCGACTACGTCTCGCAACTCCACTTATCCCGCAGGTAAGGTATACGGAGACCGCAAGAAAGCGCTCATGCAGGCATAGAACTCTACTGACCAGAAAAGCAGAAAACAGCATGACATTGATGGAAGGGTATCCTTGATCTTTCCGTCATCCATGCCTGACAAGCCAGTAACAAAATGGCATATGAATTCCAGTTTTCCAGCAGGCACGCTTAAGGGTTTCTCTAGCAAGAAACCCGCATGGCAGGGAAAAGTCCTGCACTAGGAGGTCTAGCTGCAGTCGTAACCGGCTTGCCTGGGCGGGTGCTATGCAGTTCCAGCAAATACCAAATGCAATCCGATTCGCCGGACGCTGGTATTCGGCCCATGATGCGATTGTGCCACCGATGGGTTAATGGTCTGCCCGGGGGGCTTGGACTTCCCCCGTTTCTATTGCTGGAGATTGGCTATGGACACATGCACCCTACCCAAAGGTAGGGGATGCGTATGTTTCACTGCTGCTGCTGCGGTAGGTCATAAGCGTCTGAGCGATGTTCTTTCCTAGATCCTTGGCTTGTTTTTTGCCAAGAGATTGATCGAGTGTGCGGCAAACCTCCCCGTTCAGGGGGGGCAAGAGCGCGGCGGGGAGGCGGATCTATGCCGCCGCACCCGCCTTGGCATGGTGCAACCTAATCCGGCGTTCGTTGCTGCTCGATGTATTGGCGAACAATAGATATGGGCGCACCGCCGCAACTGCCAGCGAAGTAAGAAGGCGACCAGAGTGCCCCGCCCCACAATTTTTCGCGGACGCTAGGATAGTTCTTCTTGCGGATCATGCGGCTGGAAACCCCCTTGAGGCTGTTCACCAATGCCGAAACGGATACCTTCGGTGGATAATTCACCAGCAGATGCACGTGGTCATCTTCCCCGTCGAACTCTACCAGCTCGGCGCTGAAGTCCTGGCAGACAGCGGCGAAGATTTGGCGCAGATCCGTCAGCACCTCACCTGTAAATACTCCACGGCGGTATTTGGTTACAAAGACCAAGTGAACATGCAGGTTAAAAACGCAGTACCTACCAAGTCTTATTTCATTTGCATCCGTCATAGGCCAAGCATAAAATAGAATCATGCTGATTCGCAAAGCCGTGCGCTATCGACTGGAACCCACCGTGGAGCAGGAGAACCTTCTGACCCGCGCTGTAGGTTGTGTCCGCTTTGTGTGGAATCGTGCTTTGGCTATCCAGAAAAGCTATCTGGAGCAAGGCTGCGGTATCTTGTCCTATGTGGACATGGCCAAGTGTCTGACCGCCTGGCGCGGTTCCCAAGCTTTTGGTTTCCTGTCCGAATCTCCTATCCATCCACAACAGCAAGTATTGCGGAATCTGGATAGAGCCTTGAAGGATGCTTTTGACAAAAGGAGCCCCAAGCGGTTTCCGGTATTCAAGAAAAAGGGCTTGCACGACAGCATGCGCTACCCAGACCCGGAGCAGATCAAAATCGACTTATGCCAACAGGACAAGGAAGGCCGGCGGATATTTCCAAGAATTTTCCTGCCGCGCATCGGCTGGGTGAAGTTCCGTAAATCCTGCATGATTGGCGGTGAGATTCGCAACGTCACCGTCAGTCGATCTGGTGGGCACTGGTATGCTGCCATCCAGATTGAAAAGGAGATCCCCGATCCGGTACATCCAGCATCGACTGCCGTTGGCGGGGATCGTGGTGTCGCCAATCTGCTCACGCTCTCGGATGGCACCATGTTTCTGCCAGTCTCGGCCTATCGAGATATGCAAAGGAAGCTTGCAAAGGAGCAAAGAGATCTCGCGCGCAAAGTGAAGTTCTCGGCCAACTGGAAAAAGCAGAAGGCCAAAATCACGCGATTGCATCAGCGCATCGCGGATATTCGTAAAACCGTACTTCATCAGGTCAGCACCGTCATCAGCAAAAACCACGCGGTGGTAGTGCTAGAAGATCTGAGAGTGCAAAACATGACCAGTTCCGCAAAGGGAACTGCCGTGCAACCCGGGCGCAAGGTCCGGCAAAAATCGGGGCTGAATAAGGCCATCCTTGACCAGGGATGGGGAATGTTACTGCGCCTCCTGGAGTACAAGCTCCAGTGGACTGGTGGCATGCTGTATCGGGTACCGCCAGAGTACACTTCGCAGATTTGTCCGGTCTGCGGGGTGGTGGATGCGGAAAACCGAAAAACGCAAGCCACATTCCATTGCCGACATTGTGGGCATACAGACCATGCCGATGTAAACGCGGCAAAGAATATCCTCGCAAGGGGTTTACACCCTGCAAAGGGTTTGCACCCTGTTAAGGAATTGCAATCAACGGCGGGGCACGCCGGGGTAGCCTGTTTCGCGGCGTAAGCTGTGAAGTTGGCCCAAACCAAAGGGAATGGGTCAATCGAAGTGGCTGAAGTAAGGCCGCTGTTGGCAGGAAGGAATCCTCGCACTTCAGGGCGAGGAGGATGTCAACTTACAATCCCTATGAAGTCATGACTCTTCTTCAAGTCTGACTCCTCCTGACAATGGCAGCTCAAAAGGCTGCTATTGTTTTTTGGTTGGTTGCAATTTTCTTATGTTGTTGTATCTTGCAATCCTTATGAAGTCATGACTCTTCTTCAAGTCTGACTCCTCCTGACAATGGCAGCTCAAAAGGCTGCTATTGTTTTTTGGTTGGTTGCGGTTTTCTTATATTGTTGTATAGTTAACACATAAGGTTGTGTTGCAGTACCTAGAAGACGTTCTGATTTTATTGAGGAGGAGTAAAAATGAAGAAGAATTTCATTATGTTAGCAGTTGCGGCAGCTCTGGTTGCTCCTGTGTGTGCGATGGCTGCTGATGGCAGCAACAGCGATGCCAAGACGGGTCCCGTTCTGTACGGATATGCCCAAATTACCGGGGCCCAGCAGTTCGGTACCTCTATGAATGGAGTATCCACAGGCTCTAATGGTCTGGTCTTTGGCGCCAACCGAATCCGTTTGGGTGTCAAGGGTCAAGCTGCAACGGGCGTGACCTACAATATTATGGCCGGTTGGGATAATGCAGCGATTAGTGGTAATAACACCAGCTCAAACGGTAATGTTGGCAATCTGTTAAATAATGGATTGGGTAACGGTGGTAATGCCTCCATTATTGACGCATGGATTAACTATGCCCCAGTTCCATTTGTGCAGCTGAAGGTGGGCAAATTCAAACAGCCTGTTGGTAATGAGTATGTAGATGTTGATGGTAATGCATTGCCCTTCATCTTCCGTAGTATGGGTCAGTCTTTGCTACCTGGACGTTCTGCCGGTGCTATGTTGCACGCCAGCAATGTCATGGGTACGGGTGTTGGCTATGCGGTTGCCATTGCGGATGAGACTTCTCTTGACTATGGATCTGCTTATAACTGGTTGGTCAGTGGTTCCAATCCGCTTGGAAGTGGTCAAGGTGGCTTCCTTAACGGCGGCGGCGGATATTTGGCATCTGCTCGTTTGACTTATGATTTTATGGGCCCATTGCTTCATGCGGAAATTAGCGGTTCTCGCATGACTTTACCGACAACGGCAAATAAGCAAATAATAACCAGCACAACAACTAATTTTAATGTTCAATCCATCTCCTTTGATCCTTTTGTCATTTCTGGTGATACAAATACGGTCAATACGTACTATATTCCAAACGTTGATTCCTTATATACATGGAACGTGGGCGTCCATGGTGGACTGATGGGTATCAGTTATGCAGCTGGTTACACAAATCTGCATACCGGCACGACACGCGATGGGAATCCTGGCTTTATGGGGCAAGACTGGAACGTTGGTTTAGCTACCAACCTGCATACCATGGGCCTTACTCCATCGTGGTTGGACATTGAGCCGGCCGTACGTTTCGATTCGTTTAGCTACAATGACTATCAGGGTGATGACGCCAAGCTCGACAATACCACTGTGGGTCTGAATTACTATGTCAATCCGAACAATCCTCATGCGGCTGAGATTCAGGTGAACTATATCATCCCAACAGCACGGGATGGGAAATGGGGTGCTAACGCCCCCATTAATGGCATGGCCTACAACACGTTAATGTTGCAGTTCCAGGCCGGATTCTAAGTATCGTTCTGCAGTGTAATAAAAGCCACCATCTTCGGATGGTGGCTTTTCTGTTTCCATTTCCACTGAAGGAAGTTTTTAACTAATGTCGCTCATCAAGATAACCGACGATGATGACAAGATTCTGCGAGAGCGTGTCATATGCATGATGAATCTCCGCAATGAAAAGCTCACTAAATTAGCCAGAAAGCTCAATCTGGATACAGGAGGTTTGTCTGGATGGGTAAACGGAGGTGTGCAAGGTCGACTATCTATCAAAAAAAAGAGTCTGGTATCGGACTATCTCGGTTTATTACATGGATTTCTAGCGCCAAATAAAGTGCATGTATGGAATACGGATTCAGAAACAATAGAGAGTGCTATACCATTACTTCTTAGCAAAGAACTGTTAAATGGGATAAGGATAGTTCCAATATATTCTGGCGGGCAACCAGCATCATGCGCCTTGCTTGCATCATCCACGAATGATTACTTTGTTGTTATAGCCGAACCAAGAGATGATTCCTTGCAACCACCAATAATTACCCCGGAAAAAACAGGTTGGGGAATTTTAGAAAAAAAAGCTTTTTTTTCAATGGTGGAGTACAGAAAACTCAAAGAAGAAAAAGATAAGGATATTTCTGAAATTTATTTAGAAATAATGATCCGATCAATGACAAAGATAGATTCCTCAATGATAGATTGGGTTATCCTGGTAAAAGAGGCTGTAATTGGCGGGTTAACTGTGGATGAAGCAAGGAAGAGGTTGTTAGGCTAAAGACAATTACAGACCTTTTGCGCCCTTCTGTCTCGTCGGCCTTGGGCACGGCTTGGCGGATAGCCTGATTTTGCTGGGTTCTCCGCCCGCCGGTTAGGGGCCGTCATGAGACAATAGGCAATCCCCTTTATCTTGCGTTTCCTTCCGTTGGTCAGGAACGGATGCTTGGCAGATTTGCGGCTCTGGGAGTAGATTCGCTGGATGGTCAGAAAACAACGGACATTGTCATGAATCAGAAACGACAATGCCCCGATTCCTGGAAAGCTTTCGGAGGCGTATCAGGAAATCGGGGCATTCGGACACCGGGTGGTACCGGGGAAAATTGTAGCAGCAGCCACACCCCACACATAGCCCCCCGGTCCCGTCAACAAGACGCGAGTACCGGAGGGCAGCATGGCCGCCCGTAGGCACAAGACCCAATCCGCCGAGCAAACAGCCCTCGATTTGGGCATCCCAGTGGGCCTATACCCATTGGTCGAACACTTACCCTATCGGTCTTATTGCACCAATGACTTTGGCGGAGGCCTTCGCATCCGAACTCGGAAGCAGGCCTTGGCCTACCGATATATCCAACACAATCCGCCAGCGCAGGTCTGGACTATCGTGCTGGATGTGGATCACCGTATCTGCGATCCCGAAACATTCGCCTATTGCTGGGAGACCCAAGACCCAGAGGGGCCGACCCCAAACGCCATAGCGATCAATCCGAAAAACGGCCACGGCCACCTGTTCTATTTCCTCGAGGCTGGCGTTACCCGCACGCAGGCGGGTAGAGAGGCTCCCTTGCGCTATCTGGCAGCCATAGAACGCGCCCTATGCATCAAGATGGATGCCGACCACCTCTATGTCGGCCTTGTAAGCAAAAACCTGATCCACCCGCATTGGCTAACCCATATATTCCACGATCGCCGCTGGACCCTT
>NZ_JAVRKK010000049.1:0-13935 GCF_031962545.1 Candidatus Igneacidithiobacillus taiwanensis | reverse complement strand
CACTTGATTATCAGTCATGGGGAAAAAGGCGGCGTTGGCAAGTCCACTTTTGCCAGCATTGTCGTAGAAGCTGCAATAAACTCTGGCAAAAAAATTGCCGTGGTGGATGCTGACCCGCGCTCCGGCGATGTGGAGCTTAGTGATGTTGCTGCACGATATACAAATGTTCCAGATTGCCAAGCGATAAGGCTGAGTCTGGCAAAGTCTGGCGCGGATGCTGCCGATGCTGTTTCACAACTTTTCGAGCACGTAGAGCAAATCGACTATGATTTTATCGTCATCAATTCTCCGCCGAACTCGTATGAGTCATTGGAGGAGAATGCGGAAATCATAGCAGACGTAGCACATGAGCTTGGCTATGAAATCGGAATCGGCTGGCTACTGGGAACGGAGGACGTTAGCGCGATCATGGCTACACAGTCCCGAATTTGCCAGTTAGCGGATAAAAAGGTAGCGATCATCAATCGACATGAGGGATCGAGCGATTCCCGTTTCTCATGGTTCCAGAAACCGCAGTATCGGCAGGCTTGGTTGGATTCAGGTGGCATGGAAGCCGAGATGCCGGAATTGGCGGCACGGGTTGCGGGAGCCGTGCGAGATACCTTGTCTGATCCAGCATACAAGGGCTGGACAATGGCCCGCTTGGCGAGTGCGGGTTCACCCCTACCAGCGATCAATCGCACGATGCTCGCCAGTTGGTTGAAAAAGTGTATTACCCAGTGCGTTTTTCCAATCTGTGATTTCAGCGACTAAGTGAGACGGTCATGGCTAATGAACAGAGAAGCGCTATGGAACATGCGTTGCAATCCGTTCCGGCTTCACAAGTGGCCAAGCTGGCCGCTTTGGCCCGCCAGCACGACATCGGGGAAGATGACCCTCTTTGGCTTTTCGTTCTTGCAGCGCAAGTCAATCTAGGGTTGCTGGAGGCCAGTCTCGAGCATTCCAAGACGACGCAGGATGCTGTCGAAAAGGTGCCCTCGATGCTCTTGCGGAGCGTCCAGCAAGCAGAGAGAGACGTGCTGTCGCTTTTCAAGCAACGGAGCGTGACTCTCGCTGCCGAGATCGCTCATCAGACCGATGAAGCTGTCAGCAAGACTAATGAGCGCCTCATAGAACTGTGGGCGAACCAAATCGCCAGCGTGAATCAATACACCGAAAACGCGCTTGCACACATGAATAAAGCCTTGCTGACGCAACAAGACCTCATGAAAACCGTAGTGAAAAGAATCCAGAATGATGTCATCGATCAGGTCAAAGAGCGCACTTATGAGACGGTGACAGAGACGGCTAACAAAATTTTCAAGACCAAGGTCGATGACAACCGCGCCCTCTGGTCCATCATCGGCGGTGCCATAGCCCTGGCTCTTATCGTGGTCGGTGGTCTATTGACCTATCTCTGGCTGGATTCGGTCGATCATGTGATCGCGCCTAACACGATCGCAAGCTGCCATATCGAGCCTAGCGGAGCGGAATACTGCTGGATTCAGAAATAAGGAGTTTGTGATGTCGGGAAGCTCGAATCATTTATATGACGGTAATATCAAATCTAGCGATTAAATATGACGCATCATATCTAATCGCTAGATCGGTATAGGCGCGATTTCTAGCACGGCATAGCACCCGCTCATACGCGCCGGTTTAAGGTATTGCGTATCTGCTCCACTGCAACATCGATGTCTTCTGGCGCGGCTTCCACGAATAGCGGCGGCAAGTCCTTTTCAGGCGGCAGTTCGATACCGAGGACGCGGGCTATGTTCAGGGGATATGGGCGACGCTTTCCGGGCAACCGGGCCAGCGCTGCCCTTGCTACCGTTTCGCCTACCTGCGAGCAAAGCCATTGCCACTCTCGCCGGGCACGGTTGTTGGTCAATTCAGGCTCCATCTGTCCTCCACAGCAAAAAACCCCAAAAGGTCCCGCCCGCGTGAGCGGCTGGCGGATCGGGTCCAGGCGTGAGCGCCTGGCCGTTTGTTTGTTTGTTTTTGGTTGGTCCTGGCCGCTCCCACCATCGGCAAACCCGTGGAAGCCGCTACGGCAGGTGGCCGGTCGGCTTTGCCTCCCTACCTGCCTGCGGCCCAGCTGATTCGGGGCGGTTCTTTCGCTGCGCTCAAGCCGCCCCTGCTGGCTGTTATCTGATATAGGCCGCCGTTCACCGCACACCCGCCACCCAATCGCGGATCGTCCACATAGGCACGTCTAGCTCCTGCGCGATCTCTCGGTAGCTGTAGCCATGCGCCCGTAAGATCTTTGCAGTAGCGCGTTCCTGCTCTCTGGATTGTCTGCGGGCCTGTCCGCTGGCGATTCCAGCCTCTGCTTGGTTGGTCGCCATACGGCCTGCATCTGCCTGATTGGTGGCCCTCCTGCCCCTCTCCCGCTGTAGCTCCGGCGTGTGGGTGCGCTCGATGAGGTCTTGCAGGCCTGCGGGCGTAATGCGCCGCCAAGTCCACTTGGCAATGCTCTTGGCAATGGCCCTGAGTTCCGGTTCATAGAGGGGCGCGGGAAAATGCCCGTTAATGGCCCGTAAATGCCCCAAAATCGCATCCTGCCACTGGGGTAAGCCATTGGGTGCCCAATAGTCCCTAATCGCGCTGTAGGCCCATTTACGGGCCGTATGGAACAGGAACACATTCCGGCCCTCTTGGTAGGCTTCTTCCGGGGTGTCTGGGACATAGCGCCGGGCCTTGGCCGCATCGAGGTCCAGATACTCGGCCAGTTCGCCAAGGGTCCAAAGTTGCTCATGGAAGGACCAGACAAGCCAGTCCGTATGGGCCGGATTCTTGCACACCAAGCCGACATAGCGGGGATCAGCATCCATCTTGACGCATAGCCCGCGCTCTACGGCGGCCAGAAGCTGCAAGGGAGCCTGTCGGCCTGCCTGGGTGCGGGTAACGCCCGCCTCGAGGAAATAGAACAGGTGGCCGTGGCCGTTCTCCCGGTTGATCGCCATGGCGTTCGGGACCGGCCCCTCTGGGTCTTTGGTCTCCCAGCAATAGGCAAGGCTTTCCAGATCGCAGATACGGCGATCCACATCCAGCACGATAGTCCAGACCTGCGCGGGCGGATTGTGCTGCATGTATCGGTAGGCTAAGGCCAGTTCTATGGGCCGGATGCGAAGGCCTGCGCCAAGGTCATTGGTGCAATAGGGCTTTCGTGGGGCGTGGGCCAGGAGAAGATTAACGGCGGCCATGCTGCCCTCCGATGCTCGCGTCTGTCTGACGGGACCGGGGGGTTGGTTTGCGTTTCCGTGTAACGGTATAATCGCCCCAGACCCCTCGTCTGGTCCGAGTGCCCCGATCTCCTGAATGCCCTGCAAAAGCTCTCAAGGAATCGGGGCATTGTCGTTTCTGATTCATGACAATGTCCGTTGTTTTCAGGCTATCCAGCGAATCTACTCCTGGAACGGCGAATCTGCCAAATGGCCGTTCCTGACCAACGTTACTGATTTGTCTCATAACTGCCCCTCATCTGCGGGTAGTAAAACAAGCAAAAACAGGCTATCCGGCCAACCGTGAATCAGACCCATAAGACAGAAGGGCGCAAAAGGTCTGGAAACGCCGAGGCCTGCACAGTCGCCAGCTATGGGCACAGAAGCCAAGCCAGCCTCGATCCACTGGCAGACCAGAAACGCCAGCACTGCACGGCTGGTGATCGAGCCGGACGCGGGCGCCCGCGCCGCGCTGGGCGAGAGGCTCCGCCTGGAGGCCTCCGCAGGAGTGCCGGAAGGTGGAGACGGGGAGCGCGGGTATCCGGCGAGTCGGGATGCGTCCATCATCTAGGCCCCCGCCGCCTGGGTGGTGTGGGTGGTGTGGGTGGTGTGTAGGGAGAGGCAGGTGGTGCTGGCTTGGGCTGCTCCTGCCTGGCCTCTGCCTCTCTAGCCTTGGCCTGCTTGTCCTCATACCGCTCTAGCAACTCTGCTGCACGCCTCAACGCATCGAGCCGCTGTCGCTCGGCTTCTTGTCTGGCCCTCTCCTCTGCCAGCCGTCTGGCCTCTGCCTCTCTAGCCTTGGCCTGCTCTTCCTCCCGCTCGGTCGCCCGCCATCTAGCTCTTACCTCCCACCTCCATGCCTCGCGCTCCGCCTCCTCCCTGGCGGCCTGCGCTTCCCGGTCGCGCTGATCGATCACCCATTGCTGCTCGGTGCCGTCAGCGTTGTGGGTGCGTAGGCGCTCTTGGGCCGTCTCGTAGGATTTCCTGCCTTGCTCGTTGCCCGGCTTCTGCACCTCCAGGCCACTGCGTAGCAGATGCTCATAGACCAGGACGCGCTTTTCTTCCGGGATTGAAGGGGCGAACGTCACCACTATGGGATGGGATACGCCATAGCGGGCTTTGGTTTCATGGATATTCTGCGCCAAGGCCTCGACCCGTGCCCGCGTCATCTCCCCTTTGGGATGCCAGCACAAACCGCCAGGAACCGCCGAAGGGGCCTCCGCACCAATCCTCAGCCCAAGCCCTTTCTGCGCCCAAGTCCGCCAGGCGACATCCAGACCATCGGCAACACAATCCCGCTGCAGCTGCGCCCCTTCGGTTTGCAGACGCTGCTGTTCTTCCGCCGTGCCGTAGCGTCCAATCCGCCACGCTTCGGCGGCTTCCCAGGCCTTGCCGCTCCAGTCCTCCACTCCAGCGGGGGCACCCGGCAACCATCGCCCTGCCGCTTTCAGGATGGCCGCCCGCTTGGGATGCTCTTTCATCCACTCCGCCAGGATCGGCGCTTGTTTGCGCAGCATCGCCTCCCGCCTCGCCGCTTCCTGTCGCTGCCGTTCCTGGATACGCGCTTGCAAGTCCCCATCCGCCAGGGTGAATCCGGCATCGAGGGCGGCCCGGCCCAGCTTTTCCCGGAAGTCGGGGCTGCCGGTAATGTCCAGTCGTTGCCAGCCTTTGGCCTTGGCGATGTCCAGCAGGGCTGCGATCTCTCGCTCCGTGCCACCCATCCCTGCCACGATTCGGTCACCATAATCCGTGAGGTCCATCTGCCGGTTGTGGATGCGCAGGCCTTCCGGCTTCCGCTCGACCTTGACCCATCGCCCTAGAGCCTTGGCAAGGTCCCGGTTATAGGCTTCCGTGAGTATCCGCACTCGGTACTCCTGCCAGTGCTCCCGCTGCGGATGGCGGATACCGGGCCTTTGCTCGGCGGCGGTAATGGCATTCCGTTCGGCGGTGCGCCGGGCATGCTTGCGTTGCATCCATCGCTTGCGAATCTGTACCCGGTCCTCGAAGCTGCGCCCCTGGTGTCGTGCCTGGGCACGTTCCAGGATGCGCTTGCGCCGCTGCTCCGCCTCGCGCCGCTCACGTCGTGCAGTCCAGCGGGCCTGGATCGCCTGGGCATCTCGCCGCGCATGGCGCTGCGCCCTGGCTTGCTCGATGCGTTTCTGCCGCTCTGCTTTCTTATCTGTAATTCGGTAAATTTTAGAGAGAGCAATTTCACTGAGCTTTTTTGTTTTGTTGGTTTTGTGAAATATGCTCTCGTATGTTTTGCTCTCCGCTCTGATCGCTTCGAACAGCTTGATACTTACATCAATTTCTCTTGTTTCAACATTTGCATCGCTACCGCTCGATGATAATCGTCGCAGTCTTGTACCACCCGATCGATTTCTATATTCATCATATGACAGAACACCGTGAAAGTTTTGTCTTGGTTTTTCATCCAAGCTGAAGCCGGACAAACTGAGCAAATTCGAGGAGATACTGTTTTCCCTGCTTTGATTAAAACTTGGGAAGTTGGAGAAAATGTTTTCTCCGGCAATTTGTCGTCGTTTTGAGGTAAGCTCGTTGGAAATTCTGTGTTCATAAAGTTCCTCCGTGGAAAGGTAAAAGTGAGGTCTTGCAAACTCCGCAAAGTTTGCAAAGTCAAGTTCAATGGCTAGGCCATTGATAACTTGAGTTTGCAGACTTAATGATCTGTCCAGTTCTCCGTTTAATAGAAGGCGCTCTGTGATGTACTCATCATATCGAGCGCGAACATCGCTTTGCTCCCTGGTCCTGCGTTCATAGCCAACTGCCGCTGGGCCGAAGTGCCACTGTGGATCTCGGTCGATGCCCTGCGCTCGGAGGCTTCGATGATCGACACGGGACCTGTGGCCGTGCCGCTCAAGCGCGGCATTCGCTAATGTTTCCCACTGCTGGCGTAAGTGGTCGATGGCGTTTTCTTTGCCAACATTTCCGGCCATGTTGTGCGCCACCAGATCAAGCTCCCGCGCTTTGTTCCCAAGGCCGTGGCCTTCTATCCGGTTTGTGGTGGTGAGAATGTGCGCATGGCGGTTGCGGGCGTCGCCCTCATTGCCGGGTGCGTGTATCGCCACGTCTGCGGCGATGCCGTAGGTGTTGGCGATGTGCTGGGCGAACTCAAGCGCAAGCGCCGTGCTTTCGTCTTTTGAGAGTTCATGTGGCAAAGCCACTTCAAACTCTCGCGCCACCTGCGCATCTGCCCTTTTGTTCTTAATTTCTACGGCATTCCAAAGGTCGGCGCGTTCCGGCTTCCAGTCTGATCCTTCCGGCATGATCAGTGCGCTATACTCGACGCCACGCCGCCGCGTGTAGTCGTGGACCTCGCCGGTGCGCTTATCTGTGATCTTCACGCCTGCACGATAAGCCGCCGCCGCCGTGGAGCTTCGGCCAGTCTTTCGGCTGATGAGCTTTGCGCTCAGGTGAAAAATGGCCACGTCAACCTCTCACCTTGCCGCCGCGCAGATTCCTTGATCAGCGACAGATCGAACATCAAACCCTCTAGGTTAATGACATTCCAGCCGCTTAGATGCGCACGCCAACGCCACGCATACTCAAGGTCGAGAATTCCAAGTTCATCAGTCACCAAAGTGGTGACAACCAACGGCGTGAAGGGCTCAGGCCATTGCCGCCGATGGGCTTTGATGCGTCTATCAGGTTTGACTGACTGGCCGACATATACCCTCTTACCTTCAAAGGTTAGAAGGTAGATGGATCGGCTAACATGTTCTTCGCTCAACCTGCGCCACGCCATGATCGCCAAGTATCCTCGTTTTGTATTGTGGGGGTGTCGGGGGCGAAGCCCCTGACCGCACTGCAAACCCGCAGGGTTTGCATTAAGTGCGCCCTTCCCTCCCTTCGGTCGGTCGGGAGGTTGGGGTGCTAATCGGGGATTGTACGCCTAATCAGAATCTGTGCAAAATGTTGATATTGGCGATCTGTCCAGGAAGGAAGCCCATGAAGATCGACGAACGAATCGAATCGCTGCAAGCCAAGCTAGATCAAGCCATAGCTAAAAAGAAGCAGATTGAGGCACGGAAGCGGGCAGCCGAAGCGAAGCGGAATCGCAAGAATGATACGCGCCGGAAAATTTTGGCCGGGGCAATCGTCCTCGATATGATAGAAAAAGGCCTTGCGAACAAAGATGTATTCATGTCTGCCATCGATTCGCGTCTGAAGCGCGACGATGATCGAGCGCTCTTTGGTCTTCCGCCGCTGCCAAAGCCTGAGCCTGAGCCTGAGCCGGTTCATGATACTTTAGAAGCTGACGGGGAAGTCGTAGGCTACCTCTGATTCGTCGGGTGCGGGTGCAATGCGCTTCGCACCTGCGCCATTGCAACGTCGATGTCTGCCTCATCTGCGGGAACGAACAGCGACGGCAAGTCCTTTTCAGGCGGCAGTTCGATACCGAGGACGCGGGCGACGTTCAGGGGATATGGGCGACGCTTTCCGGGTAATCGGGCCAGCGCCGCCCTTGCTACCGTTTCGCCCACCTCCCGGCATAACCACTGCCACTCGCGCCGGGCACGATCGTTGGTCAATTCAGGCTCCATCTGTCCTCCACAGCAAAAAACCACAAAAGGTCCCGCCCGCGTGAGCGGGGCGGGGTCCGCCATGCCGTGAGCGGCAGGCGGATCGGGTCCAGGCGTGAGCGCCTGGCCGTTTGTTTGTTTGTTTTTGGTTGGTCCTGACCACTCCCACCATCAGCAAACCCGTGGAAGCCGCTACGGCAGGTGGCCGGTCGGCTTTGCCTCCCTACCTGCCTGCGGCCCAGCCGATTCGGGGCGGTTCTTTCGCTGCGCTCAAGCCGCCCCTGCTGGCTGTTATCTGATATAGGCTCGTTCGCCGAAAGGCTACTGACACCATTCCCATGCGGTTGAAAGGCTTATTCCCAGCGCTGACGCGATTTGCGGGTAGCTACGTCCCTGCGCCCGCAAGAGCCTTGCGGTAGCGCGGTCCTGCTCTCTGGATCGCCTGCGGGCCTGTCCGCTGGCGATTCCTGCCTCTACCTGATTGGTCGCTGCCAGCCCGCCAAGCCTGCCTCTCTCGGCCTGTAGCTCTGGCGTGTGGGTGCGCTCGATGAGGTCTTGCAGGCCTGCGGGCGTAATGCGCCGCCAAGTCCACTTGGCAATGCTCTTGGCAATGGCCCTGAGTTCCGGTTCATAGAGGGGCGCGGGAAAATGCCCGTTAATGGCCCGTAAATGCCCCAAAATCGCATCCTGCCACTGGGGTAAGCCATTGGGTGCCCAATAGTCCCTAATCGCGCTGTAGGCCCATTTACGGGCCGTATGGAACAGGAACACATTCCGGCCCTCTTGGTAGGCTTCTTCCGGGGTGTCTGGGACATAGCGCCGGGCCTTGGCCGCATCGAGGTCCAGATACTCGGCCAGTTCGCCAAGGGTCCAAAGTTGCTCATGGAAGGACCAGACAAGCCAGTCCGTATGGGCCGGATTCTTGCACACCAAGCCGACATAGCGGGGATCAGCATCCATCTTGACGCATAGCCCGCGCTCTACGGCGGCCAGAAGCTGCAAGGGAGCCTGTCGGCCTGCCTGGGTGCGGGTAACGCCCGCCTCGAGGAAATAGAACAGGTGGCCGTGGCCGTTCTCCCGGTTGATCGCCATGGCGTTCGGGACCGGCCCCTCTGGGTCTTTGGTCTCCCAGCAATAGGCAAGGCTTTCCAGATCGCAGATACGGCGATCCACATCCAGCACGATAGTCCAGACCTGCGCGGGCGGATTGTGCTGCATGTATCGGTAGGCTAAGGCCAGTTCTATGGGCCGGATGCGAAGGCCTGCGCCAAGGTCATTGGTGCAATAGGGCTTTCGTGGGGCGTGGGCCAGGAGAAGATTAACGGCGGCCATGCTGCCCTCCGATGCTCGCGTCTGTCTGACGGGACCGGGGGGTTGGTTTGCGTTTCCGTGTAACGGTATAATCGCCCCAGACCCCTCGTCTGGTCCGAGTGCCCCGATCTCCTGAATGCCCTGCAAAAGCTCTCAAGGAATCGGGGCATTGTCGTTTCTGATTCATGACAATGTCCGTTGTTTTCAGGCTATCCAGCGAATCTACTCCTGGAACGGCGAATCTGCCAAATGGCCGTTCCTGACCAACGTTACTGATTTGTCTCATAACTGCCCCTCATCTGCGGGTAGTAAAACAAGCAAAAACAGGCTATCCGGCCAACCGTGAATCAGACCCATAAGACAGAAGGGCGCAAAAGGTCTGGAAACGCCGAGGCCTGCACAGTCGCCAGCTATGGGCACAGAAGCCAAGCCAGCCTCGATCCACTGGCAGACCAGAAACGCCAGCACTGCACGGCTGGTGATCGAGCCGGACGCGGGCGCCCGCGCCGCGCTGGGCGAGAGGCTCCGCCTGGAGGCCTCCGCAGGAGTGCCGGAAGGTGGAGACGGGGAGCGCGGGTATCCGGCGAGTCGGGATGCGTCCATCATCTAGGCCCCCGCCGCCTGGGTGGTGTGGGTGGTGTGGGTGGTGTGTAGGGAGAGGCAGGTGGTGCTGGCTTGGGCTGCTCCTGCCTGGCCTCTGCCTCTCTAGCCTTGGCCTGCTTGTCCTCATACCGCTCTAGCAACTCTGCTGCACGCCTCAACGCATCGAGCCGCTGTCGCTCGGCTTCTTGTCTGGCCCTCTCCTCTGCCAGCCGTCTGGCCTCTGCCTCTCTAGCCTTGGCCTGCTCTTCCTCCCGCTCGGTCGCCCGCCATCTAGCTCTTACCTCCCACCTCCATGCCTCGCGCTCCGCCTCCTCCCTGGCGGCCTGCGCTTCCCGGTCGCGCTGATCGATCACCCATTGCTGCTCGGTGCCGTCAGCGTTGTGGGTGCGTAGGCGCTCTTGGGCCGTCTCGTAGGATTTCCTGCCTTGCTCGTTGCCCGGCTTCTGCACCTCCAGGCCACTGCGTAGCAGATGCTCATAGACCAGGACGCGCTTTTCTTCCGGGATTGAAGGGGCGAACGTCACCACTATGGGATGGGATACGCCATAGCGGGCTTTGGTTTCATGGATATTCTGCGCCAAGGCCTCGACCCGTGCCCGCGTCATCTCCCCTTTGGGATGCCAGCACAAACCGCCAGGAACCGCCGAAGGGGCCTCCGCACCAATCCTCAGCCCAAGCCCTTTCTGCGCCCAAGTCCGCCAGGCGACATCCAGACCATCGGCAACACAATCCCGCTGCAGCTGCGCCCCTTCGGTTTGCAGACGCTGCTGTTCTTCCGCCGTGCCGTAGCGTCCAATCCGCCACGCTTCGGCGGCTTCCCAGGCCTTGCCGCTCCAGTCCTCCACTCCAGCGGGGGCACCCGGCAACCATCGCCCTGCCGCTTTCAGGATGGCCGCCCGCTTGGGATGCTCTTTCATCCACTCCGCCAGGATCGGCGCTTGTTTGCGCAGCATCGCCTCCCGCCTCGCCGCTTCCTGTCGCTGCCGTTCCTGGATACGCGCTTGCAAGTCCCCATCCGCCAGGGTGAATCCGGCATCGAGGGCGGCCCGGCCCAGCTTTTCCCGGAAGTCGGGGCTGCCGGTAATGTCCAGTCGTTGCCAGCCTTTGGCCTTGGCGATGTCCAGCAGGGCTGCGATCTCTCGCTCCGTGCCACCCATCCCTGCCACGATTCGGTCACCATAATCCGTGAGGTCCATCTGCCGGTTGTGGATGCGCAGGCCTTCCGGCTTCCGCTCGACCTTGACCCATCGCCCTAGAGCCTTGGCAAGGTCCCGGTTATAGGCTTCCGTGAGTATCCGCACTCGGTACTCCTGCCAGTGCTCCCGCTGCGGATGGCGGATACCGGGCCTTTGCTCGGCGGCGGTAATGGCATTCCGTTCGGCGGTGCGCCGGGCATGCTTGCGTTGCATCCATCGCTTGCGAATCTGTACCCGGTCCTCGAAGCTGCGCCCCTGGTGTCGTGCCTGGGCACGTTCCAGGATGCGCTTGCGCCGCTGCTCCGCCTCGCGCCGCTCACGTCGTGCAGTCCAGCGGGCCTGGATCGCCTGGGCATCTCGCCGCGCATGGCGCTGCGCCCTGGCTTGCTCGATGCGTTTCTGCCGCTCTGCTTTCTTATCTGTAATTCGGTAAATTTTAGAGAGAGCAATTTCACTGAGCTTTTTTGTTTTGTTGGTTTTGTGAAATATGCTCTCGTATGTTTTGCTCTCCGCTCTGATCGCTTCGAACAGCTTGATACTTACATCAATTTCTCTTGTTTCAACATTTGCATCGCTACCGCTCGATGATAATCGTCGCAGTCTTGTACCACCCGATCGATTTCTATATTCATCATATGACAGAACACCGTGAAAGTTTTGTCTTGGTTTTTCATCCAAGCTGAAGCCGGACAAACTGAGCAAATTCGAGGAGATACTGTTTTCCCTGCTTTGATTAAAACTTGGGAAGTTGGAGAAAATGTTTTCTCCGGCAATTTGTCGTCGTTTTGAGGTAAGCTCGTTGGAAATTCTGTGTTCATAAAGTTCCTCCGTGGAAAGGTAAAAGTGAGGTCTTGCAAACTCCGCAAAGTTTGCAAAGTCAAGTTCAATGGCTAGGCCATTGATAACTTGAGTTTGCAGACTTAATGATCTGTCCAGTTCTCCGTTTAATAGAAGGCGCTCTGTGATGTACTCATCATATCGAGCGCGAACATCGCTTTGCTCCCTGGTCCTGCGTTCATAGCCAACTGCCGCTGGGCCGAAGTGCCACTGTGGATCTCGGTCGATGCCCTGCGCTCGGAGGCTTCGATGATCGACACGGGACCTGTGGCCGTGCCGCTCAAGCGCGGCATTCGCTAATGTTTCCCACTGCTGGCGTAAGTGGTCGATGGCGTTTTCTTTGCCAACATTTCCGGCCATGTTGTGCGCCACCAGATCAAGCTCCCGCGCTTTGTTCCCAAGGCCGTGGCCTTCTATCCGGTTTGTGGTGGTGAGAATGTGCGCATGGCGGTTGCGGGCGTCGCCCTCATTGCCGGGTGCGTGTATCGCCACGTCTGCGGCGATGCCGTAGGTGTTGGCGATGTGCTGGGCGAACTCAAGCGCAAGCGCCGTGCTTTCGTCTTTTGAGAGTTCATGTGGCAAAGCCACTTCAAACTCTCGCGCCACCTGCGCATCTGCCCTTTTGTTCTTAATTTCTACGGCATTCCAAAGGTCGGCGCGTTCCGGCTTCCAGTCTGATCCTTCCGGCATGATCAGTGCGCTATACTCGACGCCACGCCGCCGCGTGTAGTCGTGGACCTCGCCGGTGCGCTTATCTGTGATCTTCACGCCTGCACGATAAGCCGCCGCCGCCGTGGAGCTTCGGCCAGTCTTTCGGCTGATGAGCTTTGCGCTCAGGTGAAAAATGGCCACGTCAACCTCTCACCTTGCCGCCGCGCAGATTCCTTGATCAGCGACAGATCGAACATCAAACCCTCTAGGTTAATGACATTCCAGCCGCTTAGATGCGCACGCCAACGCCACGCATACTCAAGGTCGAGAATTCCAAGTTCATCAGTCACCAAAGTGGTGACAACCAACGGCGTGAAGGGCTCAGGCCATTGCCGCCGATGGGCTTTGATGCGTCTATCAGGTTTGACTGACTGGCCGACATATACCCTCTTACCTTCAAAGGTTAGAAGGTAGATGGATCGGCTAACATGTTCTTCGCTCAACCTGCGCCACGCCATGATCGCCAAGTATCCTCGTTTTGTATTGTGGGGGTGTCGGGGGCGAAGCCCCTGACCGCACTGCAAACCCGCAGGGTTTGCATTAAGTGCGCCCTTCCCTCCCTTCGGTCGGTCGGGAGGTTGGGGTGCTAATCGGGGATTGTACGCCTAATCAGAATCTGTGCAAAATGTTGATATTGGCGATCTGTCCAGGAAGGAAGCCCATGAAGATCGACGAACGAATCGAATCGCTGCAAGCCAAGCTAGATCAAGCCATAGCTAAAAAGAAGCAGATTGAGGCACGGAAGCGGGCAGCCGAAGCGAAGCGGAATCGCAAGAATGATACGCGCCGGAAAATTTTGGCCGGGGCAATCGTCCTCGATATGATAGAAAAAGGCCTTGCGAACAAAGATGTATTCATGTCTGCCATCGATTCGCGTCTGAAGCGCGACGATGATCGAGCGCTCTTTGGTCTTCCGCCGCTGCCAAAGCCTGAGCCTGAGCCTGAGCCGGTTCATGATACTTTAGAAGCTGACGGGGAAGTCGTAGGCTACCTCTGATTCGTCGGGTGCGGGTGCAATGCGCTTCGCACCTGCGCCATTGCAACGTCGATGTCTGCCTCATCTGCGGGAACGAACAGCGACGGCAAGTCCTTTTCAGGCGGCAGTTCGATACCGAGGACGCGGGCGACGTTCAGGGGATATGGGCGACGCTTTCCGGGTAATCGGGCCAGCGCCGCCCTTGCTACCGTTTCGCCCACCTCCCGGCATAACCACTGCCACTCGCGCCGGGCACGATCGTTGGTCAATTCAGGCTCCATCTGTCCTCCACAGCAAAAAACCACAAAAGGTCCCGCCCGCGTGAGCGGGGCGGGGTCCGCCATGCCGTGAGCGGCAGGCGGATCGGGTCCAGGCGTGAGCGCCTGGCCGTTTGTTTGTTTGTTTTTGGTTGGTCCTGACCACTCCCACCATCAGCAAACCCGTGGAAGCCGCTACGGCAGGTGGCCGGTCGGCTTTGCCTCCCTACCTGCCTGCGGCCCAGCCGATTCGGGGCGGTTCTTTCGCTGCGCTCAAGCCGCCCCTGCTGGCTGTTA
>NZ_JAVRKK010000048.1:0-14086 GCF_031962545.1 Candidatus Igneacidithiobacillus taiwanensis | reverse complement strand
GGCTGGGCTCCTCGGCAAAGGTCATCTGTCCGGTCATGGATGTCATCTCCTAGCTACTCGGTCAACCCATTGTATCAGAGGGCTAAATCAGAGGGTCCTTAATAAATTACAATGTGCTAATAAGCTTTAATATAAGATGAAAAGTGATTTGCGCACGCCGCGCAGAGGGGGCTTATTCCGTTGTGCGCTGCCGGTATCTACGCAAAAATTTCTCGTGTTTGCAGTGGTAAAATCTACGTGGGTGAGACCGGCGGGCAGCGCACTGGGCCGGCCGTCGCCCTTGGCGCGAAGAGGTAGATCTGCTATCGTCCCGGCGCTACAGGCAATGGTTTTACCGCGAACTTTCTATGGCGACAAAGATTGGTCCCCTCGCAGTGGTAGATACTGAACCCCGTCAGGCCCGGAAGGGAGCAGCGGCAGGTATTGATCCAGGTGCCGGGGTGTGGCTGGTTGGCGTCGCCTCCCCAAATTCTCTTCGATGGTAGGCGTATATCAGGCCCTGGCGCGGCGCTGGCGTCCCCAAACCTTTGCCGATTTCGTAGGGCAGGAAACCGTCGTCAAGCCCCTGCGCCATGCCCTCGACTCCGGCCGCCTGCACCATGCATTTCTCTTTACCGGTACCCGCGGGGTTGGCAAAACGACCCTGGCGCGCCTGCTCGCCAAATGCCTCAATTGTGAGCAGGGGGTCAGTAGCAGCCCGTGCGGTGAGTGCAGCGCTTGCCGCGGCATCGCCCAGGGCAGCTTTGTCGACCTCTTGGAAGTAGACGCCGCCAGCCGCACCCGGGTAGATGAAACCCGCGATTTGCTCGATAACGTGCAATATGCGCCGAGCGTTGGGCGCTACAAGGTCTACCTCATCGACGAAGTCCACATGCTCTCTACCCATAGCTTCAACGCCTTGTTGAAGACCTTGGAAGAGCCGCCGGCGCATGTGAAATTTCTCCTGGCCACCACCGATCCGCAAAAGATCCCGGCCACCATTCTCTCGCGTTGCTTGCAGTTTCATCTGCGGCGCCTCGAACCAGATCAGATCGTTGCTCGCTTGCAGCAGATTCTTGCGGCGGAGGGCATTGCCGCGAGCACCGAGGCCTTGGCGGCGCTGGCGCAGGCGGCGGATGGAAGCCTGCGCGATGCCCTGAGCCTGACCGACCAGGCGATTGCCCAGGGGGCCGGGCAGGTCGACCTCGACACCGTCGTGGCCATGCTCGGCCTCTGCCCTCGCGATGTGGCGGCCAACTTTCTCCTTGCCCTTCTCGATCGGGATGCGCAGCGGGTTTTTGCCCTTTTGCAGGAGCAACTCGCTCTGGGGCAGGATGCCGCCGCTTTGCTCGATGCCCTCATCGAGGAACTGCACCGCATGGGGCTCGCCCAGTGGCTCGAAGAGGCGCGTCGGCAACTCCCCCCCGCCCTGCAAGAACGGGTGACTGCACAATCGCCGCTGCTACTGCAGTCTTGGTATCACATTTTGCTCTCGGCGCGGCGAGACTTCGCCCTTTATCCCAATACCCGCATGGCCATCGAGATGGCGCTGTTGCGGCTTCTGGCCTTTTTATTGCCGGAAGGACCGCAACCGGCGCTTTCGGCACCCGCCACCACCGTCTCTGTCGAGGCAAAGACCGCAACGCCTATGCCCAGGGCGGAACCGCCTGCGGCGGTGCCGAATGCCGCTGCCCTCTCTCCGCAAGCGGCTTGGGAGGCCTTGCTACCGCAGTTGTCGGTGAGCGACGCGCAGCGGGAGTTTTTGCGTCATAGCCGTGCCCGCCGCTGCGATGCCAGTCGCCTCGAGCTTGCCCTCGACCCAGCCTATGAATCTCTGCTGCGGCGCGAGGAAGACGCCTTGCGTGCAGCCCTGCGCGCGTACTGGCAGGCTGATACGACTCTCGAGATCACCACCTTGGCGACCGGTGCCGAGGCTACTTTGGCGCAGGAGAGCGCGGCACGCAGCCAAGCGGAACGCGAGGCGATTGCCGCCGCGGCCCTGGCGGACCCGCGGTTGCAGGAATTTCAGCAGGAATTGCCAGCACGATTATTGCGGCTGGAAATCGATGGTCGAATACACCCCTTGTAGTGGAGGAAGAGAACGATGATGAAAGGCGGTTTGGGCAATATCATGAAGCAGGCGCAGCAGATGCAGGAGCGCCTGCAGCAGGTGCAGGAAGAGTTGGCGCACGTGGAGGTACAGGGGCACGCTGGCGGCAACCTGGTGGAGGTGACCATGACCTGTCGCAACGATGTGCGGCGGGTGCGCATTGATCCTTCGCTGCTCGCCGACGGCGATCAGGAAATGCTCGAGGATCTCGTTGCGGCAGCGGTCAACGATGCCCTGCGCAAGGCCGAAAAGACCAGTTCCGAGCGTTTGGCAACGGTTACCGGTGGGATGAACATTCCGGGGCTGAACCTACCTTTCTGAGCCATGGCCGCCGGCACTCCCTCCCTCGATCGCGTCGTCGCCCTGCTCCGGCGCTTGCCCGGCATCGGCCCGCGCTCGGCGCAGCGCATCGCCCTCGACCTACTGCTGCGCAAGCGCGCCCTCATGCCGCAATTGGCCGAGGCCCTCGCGGCTGCGCACCGTAGTGTCCGCCACTGCAGTCGCTGCAACAACCTTTGCGAAGATGAGCTGTGCAGCATCTGTAACAGCGGCCGTCGGGATCGGGGCCTGCTTTGTATTGTCGAGTCTCCGGCCGACCTCCTGGCCATCGAGGATTCCGGATCCTATGTTGGCGAATATTTTGTGCTCATGGGCCATCTTTCTCCTCTCGATGGCATCGGGCCGGACGCCTTGCACCTCGATCTTCTCGAACAACGCTTGCAAGAGACGGGGCTGCAGGAAGTGATCTTTGCCACCAATTCGACTCTGGAGGGGGAGGCGACGGCGCAGTTTGTGGCTGCCTTGGTACCGGAAGGGATTCGGGTTACCCGCATTGCCCGGGGGATTCCCATGGGCGGCGAGCTCGAATACCTCGACCGCAGTACCCTGGGGCGTGCCGTGCAGGGCCGTGGAACACTAGATTTTTGATATAAAACAATGAGGATGACCGTATGATCAGCACTGCCGCGCCCCTGCCCGGGGACAATGTGTTTTTTCTGTTGATGGGTGCCATTTTGGTATTTGCCATGCACGGTGGCTTTGCCTTCCTAGAGCTCGGAACGGTGCGCCGGCGCAGTCAGGTCAACGCCTTGGTAAAGATCTTGAGCGACTTTGGCATCTCGACGATCGTTTACTTCTTCATTGGCTACCACATCGCCTACGGCATCAGCTTTTTTGGCAATGTGCAGGAGCTCACCGGTAGCGACCAAGGCTTTGCCATGGTGCGCTTTTTCTTTCTGCTCACCTTTGCGGCGGCAGTGCCCGCAATCATCTCCGGTGGTATTGCCGAGCGGGCGCGTTTCGTGCCGCAGTTGGTGGCCACCGCCTTTCTCGTCGGTTTGGTGTATCCCTTCTATGAAGGCATCGTCTGGAATGGCAATTATGGGATACAGGCGTGGTTTACCCAGCACTTTGGGGCGCCCTTTCACGATTTTGCCGGCTCGGTGGTGGTGCATGCGGTTGGCGGTTGGATGGCCTTGATGGCGGTCTGGCTCCTCGGCCCGCGGCGCGGGCGTTATGGTCGTGATGGCAGCATCCACCCCATGCCCCCTTCCAATATCCCGTTTTTGGCCTTGGGCTCGTGGATTCTCATCATCGGCTGGTTTGGCTTCAATGTGATGAGCGCGCAGCAGCTGCAGACGGTGCAGGGGCTGGTCGCCCTCAACTCCCTCATGGCCTTGGTTGGCGGTATGCTCGCCGCTCTCGCCCTAGGTAAGGGAGATCCGGGCTTTGTGCACAACGGTGCCCTAGCCGGTTTGGTGGCCATCTGCGCTGGCTCCGACGTGGTGCAGCCCATCGGCGCCCTGGCCATTGGTGCCATTGCCGGGGCGATCTTTGTGTATCTCTTCACCTTTGTGCAACATCGGCTGCGCCTCGACGACGTGCTCGGCGTGTGGCCCTTGCATGGCGTTTGCGGGGCCTGGGGCGGTATTGCGGTTGGCATCTTTGGCCTGCGTGCCTTGGGGGGTGCCGGTGGCGTCAGCATCGTCTCGCAGTTGTTGGGAACCGCTCTGGGGTTGACCATTGCCATGCTCGGCAGCACCGTAGTGTATGGTCTGCTGCGGCAATTTGTCGGGATTCGCCTCGATGAGGAGCAGGAATATCTCGGCGCCGATTTGGCTATCCATCATGTCAGCGCCTACCCTGAGGAGGACATCCAGAAAGCCTGATGCCGTCTTTGCTCCTTCCCCGCGATCTTCTCCCTGAGGGCCTGAAGGCTCTGCCGCAGCGGCCACGCGCCGCGCATAAAGGTAGCTTTGGTCACGTTTTTGTGCTCGGTGGCGACGCGGAAATGGGCGGTGCCCTGAGCCTGGCCGCCCTGGCGGCCTACCGCAGCGGCGCGGGGCTGGTGACCGCCATCGGCCACCCCGCCGCCCGCACGTACTTGGCGGCGCAGCTACCGGAAGCGACCTGGATGGACTGGCCGGCACGCCTGGCCAGCCGCCTGCCGGCAAGCGCCGTCCTTGCCCTCGGCCCTGGCCTGGGGCAAGGGCTCGCCGCCCACGACCTGTTGCGCGAGGCCGCGGCCCTGCCCCAGCGGCAGCTCTGGGATGCCGATGCCCTCAACATCCTCGCGCGCTTTGGACCATCCCTTTTGCAGGGACGGGCGGAGCGCATCTTTACCCCTCACCCCGGCGAGGCGGCCCGGCTTTTGGGGAGCACCGCGGCGACAATACAGGCAGACCGGCCCGCTGCCATCGCTGCGCTTTGTGCCCGCTACGGCGGCATCTGGATACTGAAGGGGGAGGGTACTCTGGTTTCCGATGGCGGT
Organism: Candidatus Igneacidithiobacillus taiwanensis; assembly: GCF_031962545.1. Classification (NCBI taxonomy): domain Bacteria; kingdom Pseudomonadati; phylum Pseudomonadota; class Acidithiobacillia; order Acidithiobacillales; family Acidithiobacillaceae; genus Igneacidithiobacillus; species Candidatus Igneacidithiobacillus taiwanensis. The sequence goes on along the minus strand of NZ_JAVRKK010000048.1, from coordinate 9,227 downwards.
TTTCTCGACCGTTGCCCCTGGGGTAATCCGGGTATGGCAACCGGGGGCAGCGGTGATGTCCTGAGCGGCATCATCACCGGCCTCTGGGCGCAGGGTTTGATGGCGGTAGAGGCAGCCCGACTCGGGGTTTGTATCCATGCCCGCGCTGGCGATCTGGCGGCGGCCTCCCTGGGCGAGGCGAGTTTGCTGGCCCGCGACATCATCGCTCAGATTCCTCGCGCCTTGCGGGGCGAGCCATGAGCAACGAAGCCGAACTGTGGGAATGGGACCGCGCGCATTTTTGGCACCCCTTCACGCAAATGGCCTGCTGGGGCGATGACGACCCCTGGATCATCGAGCGCGGCGAGGGTAATTACGTTTTCGACCTGCGCGGACGCAAGGCTCTCGATGCCATCGCCAGCCTCTGGTGCAATGTGCACGGACATCGTCACCCCCGTCTCGACGCCGCCCTCTGCCAGCAGCTGGGGCGTATTGCCCACAGCACCGTCCTCGGCGCCAGTCATCCCCCCGCCATTCGCCTTGCCAAGGCCCTGAGCGAGCTAGCGCCACCGGGCCTTGGACGGGTCTTTTTCTCCGAGGATGGCGCCGAGGCAGTCGAGGTGGCGGTCAAGATTGCCGCCCAGTATTGGCAAAACCTGGGTAGGCCCGAGAAACGTCTCTTTCTCTCTCTCGACGATGCCTATCATGGTGATACCGTTGGTGCCAGCTCCCTCGGCGGCTTCCCGCTTTTTCATGGGGTCTATGGGCATTTGCACTTTCCCGTGCGGCGCCTACCCAGCCCCTGGCTGCTGCAGGTGGCGCAAGGGAGAGACGGCGCCCGTGCCCGAGAGCTGTGGCTGCAGGCCCTGGAGCAGATCCTGGCTGCCCAGGGGCAGGAGATCATTGCCCTCATCCTCGAAGGCGGGGTGCAGGGAGCCGCAGGGATCCTGCCCTACCCGCCGGGGCTCCTTGCCGGCGCGACGGAGCTTTGTCGCGCCTACCACGTGCTGCTCATCGTGGACGAGGTGGCCACCGGTTTTGGCCGCAGCGGCACCCTTTTTTATTGCGAGCAGGAAGGCGTCAGTCCGGATCTGCTCGCCCTCGGCAAGGGCATCAGCGCCGGCTACCTGCCGCTCGCCGCCACCCTCGCCCAAGAACATATCTACCAAGCCTTTCTTGCCCCCTTCGGCGAGGCCAAGCAGTTTTACTACGGCCACACCTACACCGCCAATCCTCTTGCCTGTGCCGTCGCCCTGGAGAGTCTGGCGCTCTTTCGCGAAAACGATCTTTTGGCACAGGTGCGCGCGCGCATCGAGCAATTGCGCGTGGGGCTGGCGCGCTTTGCGGCGCTGCCCTATGCAGACGCGCCGCGGCAGTTTGGGCTGATGGCAGCGGTCCCCTTACGCAATCCGAAAACCGGCCAAGCCTATGCCTACGGCGAGCGGCGGGAATATGCCGTTTGTCGGCGAGCGCGCGAGGCCGGGGTCTACCTGCGCCCCTTGGGTGATAGCCTTGTCATCGTCCCACCCCTAGCGGTGACAGCCAACGAAATAGATCTTATCCTGCAGGTTCTACAGCAAAGCATGGCCGAGGAAAGCGCCGCATGAAAACGATTGGCGAGATAATGCAGACAACGGTGGTTTCCGTGCAGGAGACGGATCCGGTGGATGGCGTGGGCAAGAAGATGCTGGAATCTGGGCACCACAGTCTGCCGGTACTCGATGCCGAGGGGCGGGTGACGGGAATCATCACCGAGCGCGATCTCATCGACGCCCACCGGCAGGTGCACCTGCCGACGGTGATTTCCCTCATGGACATCATCGTGCCGATTTCCGGCATGCACGAATATGCCGAGGATCTGCGTAAGGTGACCGCCGTCGATGCCCGCGGCCTTGCCACCCGGCGCCATCTGCAGCTCGCGCATCCCGAAGAAAACCTCGACGCCGTTGCCGATCGCATGTTTCAGCATCATCTCCACGCCTTGCCGGTGGTAGACCAGGAAGGCAAGCTGCAGGGCATGGTCAGCCGCTCCGACATCCTGCGGGAGCTGCTGGCGCAGTCATGATCTGGCAATTCGGCTCCCTGGCCGCCACCGAGGCCTGGGCGCGTCGTTTTGCCGCCCTCGTACCCATTCCCGGCGTGCTCTACCTGCAAGGCGATCTCGGAGCCGGCAAGACTGCCTTGGCGCGGGCCCTAATCCATGCTCTCGGCTACAGCGCCGTGGTGCGTAGCCCTACCTACACCCTGATCGAGAGCTACCCGACCCCAGCGGGTATGGTGCTGCACCTCGATCTCTACCGCCTGAACGAGCCGGAAGAACTGGAATATCTGGGCCTGCGTGACTACCTGCAGCAAAACGCCCTGTGGTTGGTGGAGTGGCCGGAACGTGCCTTGGAATATCTACCCCCTGCGGACCTCGTGTTGCAGCTGGCCTTGCTTGGCGAGACGACCCATCGCCTTGCGGCCACGGCACCGTCCGCCCGCGGGGAGGCCTGGCTTGCCGCCTTGGCGGATTGTGCAGGCGGGGACTTCGCCCATGGCTGAGATGCGCCGGGTACAGGTGATGAGCCCGCAACTGGCCGATCGAATTGCCGCCGGCGAAGTAGTGGAGCGCCCGGCCTCGGTGCTCAAGGAGTTGGTAGAAAACAGCCTTGACGCCGGCGCGCGGCAGGTTGACGTGCGCTTGGAGGGTGCGGGCATCGAACTCCTCGAAGTGCAAGACGATGGCAGCGGCATCCCCGCCGAGGATCTCCCCTTGGCCTTGTCTCGGCATGCCACGAGCAAGCTCTATGACGACCAGGAGTTGGCGCAGATTCACAGTTTTGGTTTTCGCGGCGAGGCCTTGCCCGCCATTGCCTCGGTGGCGCGGCTAGAAATCAGCAGCCGAGCGACGGGAGCCAATGCCGCCCGCCGCCTACGTTTGGATGCCGGTATTATCGTCGAGGATACCCCGGCAGCACGCGCCCAGGGCACCACGGTGCGGGTGGAAGACCTGTTCTACAACGTGCCGGCGCGGCGCAAATTCCTCAAGGCCCCGAGTACCGAACTGCAGCGCATTCAAAAGCTCTGGCGCCAGTTTGCTCTAGCGGCCTTCCCGGTGGATCTACGTTTGGCCCAGGGCAAGCGCCAGCTCGCCCACTATCCCGCCGCCCGCACGGAACTCGACCAAGATGCCCGGGTTGCCGCGGTCATGGGCGACGACTTTTTGCGCAACGCCCTGCGCTTTGCCCAAGAGCACGGCGAGCTGCGACTATGGGGCTGGCTGGGCTTGCCGAGTTTCAATCGCCCTCGTGCCGACGAGCAATACTTTTTCGTCAACGGCCGCGCCATCCAGGATGCCGGCCTGCGTCATGCCCTGCGCTCGGCCTATGCCGATGTGCTCTTTCAGGACCGGCAGCCCGTCGCCATCTGCTATCTGGAACTCCCGCCGGAGCGGGTCGATGTTAACGTCCACCCCGCCAAAACCGAGGTGCGTTTTCAGGATGCCCGCCAGATCCACGATTTCGTTCGCCACAGTCTCGCCGAGATCATTGCTGCGCAAGCGCGACCGCGCTCGGCTGCGGTGGCCCCGGCAGAAGCGGTGCTGCAAGAGCGGCCACAATCGCAGCTGCCGCTGAACGCCTTCGCCCCCACCCCAGTGCGCGAAAACGCTGCCGACTATTGGGAAAAGCTGGTCGCCCCAGTTTTTGCTGCGCCAGAGCGCGCGGCGCCAACCCGGCAGGAAGACGCCGAGCCCTGGCAGGCCTACCCCCTCGGCCGTGCCCTGGGGCAGATCCATCATCGCTTCATTGTTGCCGAAAATGCCGAGGGCATGTTGCTGGTTGATCAGCACGCCGCCCACGAGCGCATCCTCTACGAGCGTTTCAAGAGCCAGCGCGCTGCCGGGCAGCGACAACATCTTCTCCTGCCTCTCACCCTTTCGCTCACCCCAGCCCAGGCGGAACGCTTGGAGGAGCGGGCGGCGCTCTTGCAAGAGGCGGGGCTCGATTGGTCCCGCGCGGGGCCCACGAGTGTGCGCATTCATGCCTGCGCACCGGGCTTTCCCCAGGCGGCTATTGCTGATTTGGTGGCCGATTGTTTGGCAGAAGAACCCGCTTGGCAGGCAGGGCAGGGGGATGAGCGCCTAGCGGAGATGGCCTGCCATGCCGCCATCAAGGATCACCACGCCCTGAGTCTTGCCGAAATGAACGCCCTCCTGCGCCAGCTGGAGACGACACCGCGCTATACCCAGTGCAATCATGGTCGCCCCACGGTGGTGCAATGGAATCTGGCGGAATTGGATCGCCTCTTTTTGCGTGGCCGATGAGTTTGCCTGCACTACCCACCATTTTCTTGCAGGGACCGACGGCAAGTGGCAAGACCGGCCTTGCCCTGCGCTTGGCGGATCAGTTCCCCCTGCGTCTCATTAGTGTCGACTCCCTAGCGGTATATCGCCATTTTGACCTGGGCAGTGCCAAGCCCGATGCCAGTCTGCAGGCGCGCTATCCCCATGCTCTCATCGACTTGCGCGAGCCGGAGCAGCCTTATTCCGCCGGAGATTTTGCCCGCGACGCCCGCGCCGAGATCGATGCCGCCTGGCAAGCCGGGCAGATTCCCCTCTTGGTGGGGGGCACCGGCCTATACTTTCGCGCCCTGGAGCGCGGTATTGCCCAACTGCCGCCTGCCGATCCCGCCTTTCGCCAAACCCTGCAAAAAGAGGCCGAGCGCTACGGCTGGCCGGCCCTGCACCGGCGACTGCGCGAACTCGACCCCGAGCGTGCTGCTGTCATCCAGCCCCAGGATGCCCAACGTATCCAGCGCGCCCTGGAGTTGTTGGCCCAGGGTGCCAAGATCGCCGCGGATTGGCAAGGTGGGCTCAAAACGCCTATCTGGAAGATCCAGCTGCAGATTCCCCGCCCCGAGTTACATCAACGCATCGCCGCGCGTCTCGAGGCCATGTACGCGGCGGGTTTTCGGGAGGAAGCCGAAGCCTTGTATCCGCGCTATGGCGAAGCCGACTTGCCGGCCAGCCGCTCCGTCGGTTATCGCCAACTCTTTGCCTGGCAGCGCGGCGACCTCACCCTGCCAGCTGCCGAGTTGGCCGCCTTGCAAGCCACCCGGCAACTCGCCAAGCGCCAAGAAACCTGGTTTCGCGCCGAAACCCCGGATTGGACAGTGCACCCGCTACATGGCGAGCAAGTTCATATCCTGATTGCCGAGCTCCAACGGCGCCTCGCGGCCTTTCCCTTGCCCTAGGAATATTGGATGGGCACCGCTACGCTCTCTACATCGTGTTAGAAGGATGCCCGGAGGATCGCTCATGGATTCTGCAATACCGCCCCAGCGCCGCTACCTGGGTGTCGACCTGGGCGGCACCAAAATCGAGGTCGCCTTGCTTGCCGACGACGGCAGTTTTTTGCTGCGCGAACGACGCCCCACTCCGCAAGGCGATTATGCTGCTACCGTCGAGACCATTGCCGACCTAGTCGAGCTTGCCGATGGTGTCGCTGGCTCGCGGCTGCCGCTGGGGGTGGCCATTCCCGGTTCCGTGTCGCCGGTGAACGGACTTGTGCGCAACGCCAACTCCACCGCCCTCAATGGTCGCGCGCTCCTCGCCGACCTCGAGCAGCGGCTGGCGCGCCCGGTGCGCCTGCACAACGACGCCAATTGCCTGGCGGTGAGCGAAGCACACGATGGCGCCGGGCAGGGCGCGCGGGTCGTTTTTGCCGTCATCCTCGGCACGGGGTTGGGGGCAGGAATCGCCATCGACGGTATCGATTGGCTGGGTCGCAACGTCATTGCCGGCGAATGGGGCCATAATCCCTTGCCGTGGCCGCGCGCCGACTGGGGCGAAAATGCAGCCCCTTGGTGTTGGTGCGGAAAGCCCGGCTGCATCGAGACCTGGCTCTCGGGCCCGGGATTTGCGCAGGATCATTTCCAACAAAGTGGCCAGCGTCTGGTTCCCGCCGAGATCATGGCTGCCATGCGCAAGGGGGACGCCGCGGCCGGCGCGAGCTTTTTGCGCTATTGCGATCGCTTGGCCCGTGCTCTGGCTGAGATCATCAATATCCTCGATCCCGAAGTCATTGTTCTTGGCGGCGGCATGAGCAACGTCAGTGAGCTGTATAGCGAGCTGCCGCAGCGCTGGGTCGACTGGGTATTTTCCGACACGGTACGCACTCGCCTGACCCCGGCGCAGCATGGCGACTCCTCGGGCGTGCGGGGTGCTGCCTGGTTGTGGCGGGGAGCAGCGCAGTAGGCTCACGTAGGTGGAGATTGACAGAAAGCCGATTGGCGCCGTATCATTTGCGCCACGTTGCGGGAATAGCTCAGTGGTAGAGCACAACCTTGCCAAGGTTGGGGTCGCGAGTTCGAGCCTCGTTTCCCGCTCCAAATACTCCAGGGAAAGGTTCCTTTCCCTTTTCTTTTGGCTGGGTGGCAGAGTGGTTATGCAGCGGCCTGCAAAGCCGTGTACCTCGGTTCGATTCCGGGCCTAGCCTCCAAATTAAATCAATTAGTTACACATAAAAACGCCAAAACAAACTCGTTAATATTGAATTTTCGCTGCAAATATGCTGCACTGACGGTAAGTTTCTAGTGCAGCGTGAGTGCAGCATGGCAAGCATAAACCCACGAAGGGACCAAGACGGTATCATCATTGGATGGCAGGCTATCGTCCGGAAGAAGGGGTTTCCGTCCCAAACGAAGACCTTCCGAACCAAACGTGACGCGGAAGCCTGGGGCAAGATCACAGAGTCGGAAATGGAGCGTGGTATCTTCATTCAACGCACCGAATCCGAGCGGACTATTCTATCGGACGTTTTGGATCGTTATGCGCGGGAAGTTCTGCCAAACCAGAAAGGCGGAGATCGCGAGATGTCCCGTATTCGTGCATTGAAATCAGGCTTGGGACAGTATTCTCTGGCAGCATTATCGCCCGCTATCGTCGCTAAATACCGTGACAACCGCCTAAGCACGATCAGTTTGTCGACAGGGAGATTGGTCGGCCCTCAGACAGTCAAGCACGAACTATCGCTGCTCCAAAGGGTGTTAAAAAAGGCTTCTATGGAATGGGGGATAGGGCTTCCCGGTGGTATCCCCACGGCCACGGTAGCGAAACCAAAGTTGCCTCGCGCGAGGGATCGACGGCTGGTTGGGGATGAGGAAAAACGCCTTTTGGAGGCATGTGCGGTTTCAAACGCATTTTGGCTTCTACCTTTGGTTACCCTCGCAATCGAGACGGCCATGCGGGCAAGTGAGTTGCTTTCACTCACTTGGTCGCGAATCGATTTGGAGGGAAGGGTTGCTACATTGCCTGAAACTAAAAACGGTGATCTGCGCCGGGTTCCATTGTCCCGTAGGGCAATTGAGGTGTTGCAAACCATGCCACGGGGAATTAACGATAAACCTTTTCCGATTAGCTATCGTTCTTTGTCCAAATCTTTTTTGAGTGCGTGCGATCGAGCCGGAATCAAGGATCTGCATTTTCATGATCTGCGACATGAGGCAACCAGTCGTCTTTTTGAAAAGGGATTGAATCCAATGCAGGTTGCAGCCATTACTGGTCACAAGACCTTGCAAATGTTGAAGAGGTACACGCATTTGAGGGCTGAAGATTTAGCGAGGCTGTTGGATTAATTAAGGCAGTTGTGACCGTCGCTTCTAAAATCTAAGCCATACTGTGAGTATGGCTTAGTATTGCTTCCGACTTAAATGTTAGGTTGAAACAGCCTGGTTAAAACTATCAAACACTGTTAGTGCTTGTTTGGCGGACTCAAGCGTATTACTAAGCGGTAATAGAAATTCGTCATAAGCATCGTTTTCCCAAGCATCAACCAATTTCTTTTGATCCAGCGAAATAGGAATATAAAAGGATAAAGCATCTTTATCATCATAATGAAAATTGTAAGGACGTAATTTTTCTAAATAATCATTTAAGTATAAGTTGATCCTTCTTTTCCACTCCCTCTTTCTTTCCTGAAGGTTGTTATGATAGATTAAGCCAATTTTGCTACTACCAATGCCGCACAAGTCGGCAAGAATGTAATCATCAGTATCAGCAATGTTACCAAAATAATCTAGGCTGAACCATTGATCATTTGGATCCCAGCTATTTGGATAACATGTTGATCCTACCAGTGTATCATCTTCATCAGCGCCAAACTTCCAGTCATTTTGTTTCGCCCATGTTTCGATAAGATCATTGATGTTACTTAATATTTTAGGCCAAACCGCCTCCTCAAAATACACTTTAGTTTTATTGAATAATTCTAGATCATTAAGAATAATCACTTCTGGATCTGATGTTTCCATTACTATATCCTCTTAAAAGGTGAGAGTATGTTTTAAAAAAAGTTCAGAAAGTCTAAGGCTAAAGTTACAATCAGATGGTTGCTTCTCTAGTCTCCTAATAGTTCTCATTAGGTTGTAGGACAGCTTTTTCCAAGTCATGGCAGTAGTGTTTCCAAGTTGAGTAAATTCTACATTTGCTTGCTCTCCTGTAGCCGTTAAATATACCAAATGGTATGGATTTCCTGAGCTTAATATTCTAATAGAGTTGAGATACGTCTGTGTTTGACAAGGTTGTTCTGTTGAATCTATTTTTGCCTCTATACCTATTACAAATGGATTTATTTCGGAGTAATTCTTTATAATTACATCAATCCTTTTCGGCGTTCCGTTTTCATCACACTGGTGTTCAGTGCCAACAAATATCTTGCTATCCCCTAGTAGTGAAAATTTCTTCTTGCTATGCAGATTAACGAGATTTAAGAATGATTGTAGAAAAATACCTCCAAGACCATGATCTCCGGAAGGATCCAGGAGCCATGCAAGAATACCAACATTGGCTCTTTCATCCCTTTTTATCCCTGAAATGCTCCATGGGTTACACAAGGACCCTCTTCTTATTGATTTATGCAAAGGATCCTTTAGCTTTTCAAAGAAAAGTGAAAGAGGTAACCCGTCAGGTTTATTAATAGGTGTTTCTGCTGGTCTTAAATTATGTTTTGATAAGTGGTTGAAGAATTTTCGTAAAGCACCTGGATCTATAGAAATCTTTTTTTGTTTTCCTGTTTCCATGATTTTAAAACGAATTCTATCAAAGAATTCTTTCATCTCGCTATTCGGTATGTTTTGTGTCATAATGAGCCTCGTTAAATTAAACTTAATAGCAGAATCGTGAGCTATTTGCAAGTCTGTGTATGCGTCCACCACCTTTGGCACTGTGGTAGATGTTGGAGGAGGAAGGATAGCGGTGGTTTCTGTCC
>NZ_JAVRKK010000047.1:0-14767 GCF_031962545.1 Candidatus Igneacidithiobacillus taiwanensis | reverse complement strand
GCCCGAAACTCCTTCGGGTACGGCGGTACTTTCCTAGTCATAACATCCTCCTCGATCCATTGTATCCAATCGGGAGTGTCCACAAGACCTAGGCTACCTCATTGAGCAGAACCATCGATGCTTTGGATATCGCCGGATCCAGGCGCTCTTGGCTCGGAAGTGCCATGTCGTCTCCGAGATAGTCGTTCGGCGCCTGATGCGGCAGGAGCAACTGGTCGTGGCGACAAAGCGGCGACGCTACTGCTCCTACCAGGGATAAATTGGTCCGTGTCACCGGCCGGCAGAATGGCGCCACTGAAAAGTGTCGAAATCGGGGTCTCGAACGGGGTCAAGATTGGGCGATTTTTGCCCCTTTTGCAACCGGCTTTTTGGGCACCTCGGGTAGGGGTTGGGGAGCACGGTAACTCTCGCCTTCCAGGATGAGTCGATAGGCGCCGTGGCGTAGCCGATCGATGGTGGCCACCCCCAGCATCCGGTTGGCTGGGAAGACATCTCTCCATTCGCTGAAATCCAGATTGCTGGTCACCATAGTAGTCGCCTGCTCGTACCGGGCACCGATGAGGTCGTCGATGATGAGCAGAGAGACCTTGGCCAGTTGGCGGAAGACCCGGTCGTAAGTACCGGTGGCCCTGGCGGCATGGAGAGCTCCCGCGAGGGCGCTTTGGCTCATGAACCGGACATCTACTCCCTGGCGGATGGCGCAATGGCCCAACGCCTGGGCCAGGTGGCTCTTGCCGGTACCGCAGGGGCCGACGATGAGGACCGGGGCCTTTTCCCGCAGGTAGCGGCCGGTAGCCAGGTTGTGGACCAAGCTTCGGTTCAAGCTCGGCTGACGATCGAAGGCGAAGTCTTCGAGGGTCTTGTGGTTCCGGAACTGTGCTTGGCGTAAGAGGGTGTCGAATCGCTTCTGGTCCCGTCGGGCGATCTCATCCTGGAGCAGCAGCGCGAGGAATTCGGTGTAGGCCAGTTGCCCGTCGATGGCCTAGCGGTTGCGCGCCTCCAGGCTTTCCAGAATGCCGGACAGACGGAGGGCGCGAAGGGAAGACTGTAACTCGTGGGTCTACACGAACCCGAGCGGGTGACAGAAGCGCTCCGACAGATCCGCGAGTTCTACCGCATCGAGGAAGAAATCCGGGAGAAACAACTGACCAGACAGGCGAACCGGGGGTGCCGACTGTCTTCACCAAGAACCGGGAGCGCTTGCTGGACAACGGTACCGTGCAACGGTTTTTCCAGACGGTGGTGGAGCAGGCACGTAATCAGGGTCTGCTTTCCGAGGAACACTTCTCTGTGGACGGTACCTTGCTGGAAGCCTGGGCCTCACAGAAATCCTTTCAGCCCAAAGATCCTGAGGACCGGCAAGGTGATGGCTCGGATTTCCGTGGACAAAAACGCAGCAATGAAACCCACGCTTCGATCACCGATCCTGATTGCCGCCTCTACAAGAAGGCGCCAGGAGATGCCTCGCGGTTGAGTTATCTGGGGCACGTGCTGATGGACAACCGGCATGGGCTGATTGCCGGGGAGCAGGTCACCACGGCGGATAGCACGGCAGAGGTGGATGCCGCTGTACAGCTCATCGATGATCTGGGTGGCGCGGAGCGCATTACCTTGGGAGCAGACAAAGGCTATGACCGGCACGAATTCGTGCAGGATCTACGGGACCGCAACGTCACGCCCCATGTGGCTCGCAAACGCAAGGGATCAGCGGTTGATGGCCGGACCACCCGTCACGTCGGGTACGCCATCAGCATTCGCGTGCGCAAGGGTACCGGGCAATGAGCCGGGCATCGGCCCTTCCGTTTTAGCTCGGGTCAGCTCGGTCTTACCGAAGGCATGGATCTGGGCTGGGTTGACCACACTGATCAGGAGCTGCTGTTGCGCCAGAAAGCATGCCAAATTCCGTCCGTAGGCGCCGGTGGCCTCCATGCATAGGTGGGCCTCACGGGCCTCATGTTGGTCCAGCCAGGCTACGAAGCGCTGGTGACCTGTGGGATCATTGGGAAAGGCTTTGCTGCGATATTTCCCTTACGGGGTCAACAAGGCTACATCAAACTTGGTCTTGGCAACATCGATGCCGACAAAAAAAGTGGGTTCAGTCATATCGATCTCCTTGCAGAAGATTGTGGCGACCTACGGACTATGCCGGTTCATCCTTATCTGTGCAGGCTCATGCCTATGGCAGGCCTTGGATACCGACCGAACATGCTGGCAAAGGTGAGGCAAGTGATTAATCTCCCAAGCAGGATCAGGTCCTTAGACGAGTGTCAATCTTGCTTGCCTCGCTCCGGGGATCAGCCGAAGGGTACCAATCCACACGGACTGGTTCCAAGACATAAGACGGGCGAGATTCATCGCAAGCAAGTGCGACGTGGCAAATTGCTCGAGTTCTTTGTGAACCGCGATCCCGGCATTGTCGCCATGGAAGCTTGTGGTAGTGCCCACTACTGGGCGCGGGAACTGGGCAAGCTAGGGCACGAGGTGCGCTTGATCGCGGCGCAGTTTGTGCGCCCTTTCGTCAAGACTAACAAGACCGATGCGGCAGACGCAGCGGCGATCTGGGAAACTGTTCAGCGTCCTGACATGCGCTTTGTCGCCGTCAAAAGCGAGGAGCAGCAGTCCGTTCTGGCCTTGCATCGCATGCGGGAACAGTTGGTCAAGATCCGGACTATGCAGGTGAATGAGATTCGGGGGCTGCTCTATGAATTTGGTGTAGATCTTCCCCAAGGCCGCGAGAAAGGTCTCAAGGAGATCCCCGGTGCTCTCTCGACGTTGGAGGACAGGCTATCGGCCGTGGCACTAGAGACCTTCCGGCGTCAGATCCAGCGGCTGGCAGAATTCGACAAAGACATAGCCGATATCGAGAAACGGCTGAGGCTATGGAAAAAGGACCAGGAAGCGGTGGCCCGTTTGATGGCGATCCCTGGCGTGGGGCTACTCACTGCCACGGCTATCGTGGCTACAGTGGGGAATATGAAGTCCTTTCGCTCTGGTCGGGAGTTCGCGTCGTTCTTGGGGTTGGTTCTACGGCAGACCGGTACTGGCGGCAAGATTCGACTGTTGGGTATCAGCAAGCGCGGAGATACCTATCTCCGAACCCTATTGGCCCATGGGGCGCGAGCCGCGGTGAATTGCCAGACCAGGGGTCGAAATCCCTGGATCGACAAATTACGTTGTCGGCGGCCCCACAATGTGGTCGTCGTAGCACAAGCCAATAAAATGGCTCGAACGATCTGGGCGTTGCTGGCCAAAAACCGCTAGTATGACCCGAATTACAAGCCAATGGCGGTAGCCGTCGCCTGATTACACGACGATAGTCGAATAGGCATTTTTATAGTTTCACAGTTGCGCAGGTAGGCACGATTGATGGCATAACAGGTCAGACCGGGGAAGGGAGAGCCTGGATCAAACTTGTCCCAAAAAAGGACGCAATAAAGATAAGGTCCCTTTCAGCGGATTTCATCAGGGCCAGCAGGAACCTCCTGCATAACAGGCCGGATATAAGGCAGCACTTTGACCTTACCGTCATACATCGAACGTCGACTTGCTCAAATGGAGGCATCCATATAAGGATGATGAGAGAAAATCGGAAAGAAAGGTCGGGTGATACTTGTTTTCTCTGACCGGCAATCTGCCGATTCTGGTACTAAAAAGTACCTCGATCAACCCCCAAAATCAGACAACACGGCATGAAGAAACCCGCCGAGGCTCGAAAATGGATTTTTGAGCCGGTTTCTCACCCTATTGTAGGCTTTTATGCCCTATTTTCTGACCTTTGGACGCATTACGTCCCCAGAAAGGCCAAATGGCGCATGTTGTAGACCACTACCATCTGCCGTCGCTTTGCCGGCTTCCAGTCGGCAGGCATGGCATCCTGCTCCAAGACTTCTTTCTCTTCCCGGGTAAAATGCTGCTTGGGGGCAGGCACCAAGGTGGCATCCACGATCTGCCCCGCACGAGCCTTCAGGCCATGAGCACGAATCTGTCGGTCCAACTCGTTGAACAGGGCCGTGACCCCTTCCCCCCAATCCGATTCTCAAAGTTCCAGATTGTGGTCCGATCCGGAATATTGCGGGAAGGCTCGAGGCCACAGAAGCGCCGGAAACTGCGACGATTCAGCAGTTGAAACTCGGTCTGCTCGTCAGAAAGGCCGTGCAAACGTTTGACCACCAAGACCCGAACCATCACCTCGGTGGGATAGGGAGGACGCCCACCCTTGGGCTGCTCTGGACGGGGAGCGATCTTCTCTACCGCTTGCGCTAAAGGAGCGAAGTCGACTACCACCTTGATCTTCTGCAGCGGATCCCCAATGGTATCCACCTTCTGGACGTAACCGTCATCTGCCAACAGATCGTTCGTCACCGCAGTCCTGCGAGCAATCATCCCGTCTACCCCATTGCGTCCAGCCTGTTGCCTTTCTACCAAAATTGGAGTGAGCATGGGGGTTATCGAGGCGCCCCAGTAACGTAATTGCGGGGTCACGGATTCAAGACAATAGGTCTCCTAAAGGCCAAAATTGATAAATATCAATGTAAAAAAATCTTGCAATTGCTATTTTTAGAAGCAATTTCATAATCATGATCAAATAAACCTGTAGACTTGATCGTGTCGCTTATCCCAATTACCATCTTTGGAGCGATGACTAAAAAACAATGAAAACAAAAATACCGGCTTCTTTTTTAAATACGTTATCAGGTTTGGTTCGTTATAAAAATAACTTTAATGATATCTATCATATGATAATCATAATAATAACAACACTTTTTGCAGCATTAAGTTGTCTCGCCTCGCCGGCAGCGCGCGCCTCAAGAACGCCAGTATTAATTGCTACTATAGCTGATGGTGATAACATTATTAGCTCTCGCTTAGGGTTGGTGGAGACCGTAGTATTCTATGAACATCACGGAATACAAAAATATGTTGGTCCAGAAAGTGAAATAAGCTTTTCGCACAATTCAGATTATACTTACGAATCGCGCACAGGAAATATACCTACAGGAGCAAACTTTATCATTTTTGGCGGATCCAAAGAGCAGCCAGATGAACTTCATTTGATATATAAAATCGCCAAGATTGGCGAAAATATCCCCGGCAAAAATACTTTATTGGAACAAGCAACTGGATATGAGGCATTTCAACTTGGGGTTCATCAGAGCGTCACCATCAACCTCCCAGATGGTTACAAACTAACGCTCTACAGACAGTCATGAGATTCTCGTGCGGTTGCCATGCACAGCCTGAATGGACCGCCAGAGATCCGAGAGAGCCTTGTGTGGCTCGAATAACCACAAATTTCTGCAGAGACAACAGTGTAAGTCATTTATATTCTCTTTGGTGGATGTTTACCAAATTACATACTTCATAATTTGATGGGTAACTAAATGAAAACAAACAATCACTCTAGTCTTGCTTTGCTCTTACCGCTGCGGTCGGGCATGGACCTGGCATCATATATGCAGCGTTTTATATCGGATTTCAAAATGTGTACGGGACTTTTTGAGAGCCAAATCTGCAACAGAGGAGGAGGTGCTGCCGTCATCTTCTCAGCTGACGTCAACGATAATGGGAACCCCTACATTTTTGAGGGGTGCGACAACCAGTTAAAAAATCTTATCCTCTCGCCCGCGCGCAATAAGGTTCAGGAAGATAATGCCTACCGGCGTGCCTTGCTCGTCATAAAACAAGGTGGCTTTATCAGCATGGGATTGTCGAGCTTTCTATATCGTCAGCAAGGACAGGAACATTTTTCCGTCCCCAGCGTAATATACCAGCGCAATGACCGAAAAGATAAAAGGATCCCTATTGATGGAGACATACTGCTTCGACATCGGGATGGGCAGTCCATTGCAGGAAAACTCCGCGATATCACGCCATCCGGTATCAGTTTTTACGCTGACAAGGCGTTTGCCTCTGGAGAGATGTTTTTAGCGAGTTTCGAAGTCCTGTCCTGTGCTATAACCTGCGAAACTATAATAACGGTCGCCCATTGTAAACCATCTCTTGAAGGAGGAGTAAACCGTTATATTATTGGTGCCCAGATGCAACTAGTCGCAGCTCAAAGAAAGAAGGCAGAACAGCTATATCTTTGCAGAAAAAAGGCTTTTATGAAGCTTGTCTCCAGGTCGTCCAGATTTATTAATCAGTAGGGGGCCTCGAAAAACCCATCTCGCCAAAACTCTGGTGCTGTTGAATCAATGAGCTGCGCTGTTGTCCGTGCAGAAATTTGGGGTTATTAGAGGTGCCCGGTAATCATCAAAAATGGAGACGAAAAAACCCGTGCCCATTTGGATTTTATAGGATTGTGGTAAGCCAGGTGTACTATTTTGCACGGCTCCGTGAAAATCATGAGCACCCAGAGATGCTGTTGCACCAGTAGAATTGTACCACATTTTAATATCTGTATATCATGTGAAGAACAGTGTGCGCAAAGGGTGGCTGCATGGATAAAACGAACAGTGTAACTGGCGATGAAGGATGTGAAACATGGCAGCTCTGCAAAAATCCAGAGCGGAGCCTAGCAATGGCAAAGCTATCGGACCAATAGAAGTTATGATAGAAACTATCGGCTATGGCGATATCTACTCCTTCCTTGGAGCTCCTCGAGTCCTTTCTCGCTCTGGCAGAGAGCGGCAGCGTGAGCAAAGCCGCGCAAATCCTGCACCGGAGTCAGCCAGCCATCAGTGAACGACTGCAGAGACTGACGGAACTGGCCGGGGAGCCCCTCTATTACGGGATGGGTCGCGGTGTTCGCCTAACGGCAGCGGGGGAAGCCTACCTTGCCCCTGCCCGCCGCCTCCGGGATCCCAAGCGGGAATGGTCAGACATGGTGCAGCGCCGGCGGCAGTTTGCAAGTAGGTGCGCATGGAGCACCACAGGCCGGATCGATTTGGAGAGTCGCCATCGCCGTACGCTTTGTTCCTGTAGGACAGTAAACCCATAGCGGTGCTCGCAGACACCGGGCTACCCATTCGCCTGCTCCGTCAAAAATAAGCTATAATCCTCCGATATAGGGCCACCTCGAAAAACCTCTTTTGGGTAATTCTCGTAGACGCAAAATCAACGGGATGCTGATTATTTCTTGCCGAAAATAGGGTTTTTCGAGGTGCCCATAGAACATATGTCACATACCAGCGGTTAAGGGAGGGCATGACAGATGGCCACCGAGAAAAATCCACCATCCATTGCGGAAACGCTGAAGCAACTGCAAAGTAGTGCCGCCGGTCTTACGCAGGCAGAGGCGAAGGAACGCCTCCTGCACTATGGTCAAAATGCGCTACAAGAGAAGAAAATCAGTCCGTTGCGGCGGCTTTTTGGCTACTTCTGGGGACCCATTCCGTGGATGATCGAGGTGGCCGCACTGCTCTCTCTTTTGGTACAACATTGGACAGACTTAACCATCATCGTGCTTTTGCTCTGCTTCAATGCTGCCATTGGTTTCTGGCAGGAGTACAAAGCCGCTAACGCTCTGGAGGCGCTGAAGAATCAGCTGGCTCTCAAGGCGCGGGTCTTGCGCGATGAACAATGGGAAGAGATCGCTGCCAACCAATTGGTGCCAGGCGATGTCATACGTATCCGCCTAGGCGACATCGTGCCAGCGGACGTCCAGCTCTTGGACGGAGATTATCTTAGCGTCGACCAATCAGCGCTTACTGGTGAATCTTTGCCGGTGAGCAAGAAAACTGGCGATCTTGGCTACTCGGGGACTATCGTTAAGCAGGGCGAAATGCTAGCGGTAGTTACTGCCACCGGCATGCACACCTTTTTTGGCAAAACGGCAGGATTGGTACAACAAGCGGGTGCCGTATCGCATTTTCAAAAGGCGGTACTACGGATTGGGAATTATCTTATTTATATTGCCCTTGGTCTCGTTGCTATACTGATTACCGTAGAACTCTTCCGCGGCGAATCCTTTTTGATCTTGCTGCAATTTGCCCTGCTGTTGACAGTGGCCTCCATTCCCGTCGCCATGCCAGCGGTGTTGTCGGTAACCATGGCCCTGGGCGCTCTGAAGCTCTCGCGCATGCGTGCCATCGTTACTCGATTGGAGTCTATCGAAGAGATGGCAGGCATGCAGGTCCTCTGCTCGGATAAAACCGGCACCCTGACCCAGAATCGCCTGACCCTGGGCGAGATCGAGACAGCAGCTGGGGTAGACAAGGACGATGTACTGCGCGCGGCTGCCCTGGCTTCCAAGGCCGAGGATCAAGACAGCATCGACCTTGCCGTACTCGCGGCGGCAGGCAATCAGCAGCTTTTAGGCGGCTGGCAACAACAGCATTTCATCCCCTTCGACCCCGTCGGTAAGCGCACCGAGGCACAGGTTCAGGCTCCCGATGGTAGCGTCTGGACGGTAAGCAAAGGCGCCCCGCAGGTGATCCTCGGGCTCTGCCGAGGCTTGGCGCCGACACAGCTACAGACGCTGCAAACGCGGATCGAGGCCCTAGCGCAAAAGGGTTTTCGCACTTTGGGCGTAGCACGCAAGGCAGCAGATGTGGCAGATTGGGAGTTTTTAGGCATGGTCCCCCTCTTCGATCCACCGCGGGAGGATTCCAAAGATACCATCGCCCAGGCTCAAGCCCACGGCATCTCGGTAAAAATGGTGACCGGCGACAATGTCGCCATTGCCAAGGAAATTGCCGGCGAGCTGGGGCTGGGGACGGGAATCCTGCCCGCCGATCAAATCTTTGCCGAGCATGCCGATGTTCGCCAGAGCGTCCCTGAGCTACGCCAAAAAATCGCCGCTGCCGATGGATTTGCCCAAGTCTTCCCTGAACACAAGTATGGCATCGTCAAGGCACTCCAAACAGAGGGGTACTTGGTGGGGATGACTGGTGATGGCGTGAACGACGCCCCAGCCCTCAAACAGGCGGATGTGGGGATTGCTGTTTCCGGTGCAACGGATGCGGCGCGGGCGGCGGCCGCCTTGGTGCTGATGGCCCCCGGCCTGAACGTCATTATCAGCGCCGTCGATGAGGCACGACGGATCTTTGAGCGCATGAACAGTTATGCCATCTACCGCATCGTCGAGACTATACGCATTATGGTTTTTGTGGTCCTCGCCATGCTGGCATTCAATTTTTATCCCATTACGGCGATCATGATCATCCTTCTCGCCTTCTTCAACGATGTTCCCATCATGGCCATTGCTACCGACAACACCTGGCTCGATTCCAGGCCGGTACGCTGGGACATGCGACGGGTACTGACCGTATCGACGGTGCTGGGGTTGATTGGCGTAGTAGAGACCTTTGGCATGATGCTTATTGCCATGGATCTCTTTCACATGGACATCCCGCATTTACAAACGCTGATTTTTTTGAAGCTGGCGGTTGCCGGGCATCTCACCCTCTTCATTGCCCGCACGCGCAAGCCTTTTCTTCAGCAGCCTTGGCCATCGGCCACGCTCCTTTGGTCTGCCATTGTCACCAAGGCTGCCGCCACCCTCTTTGTGGTCTACCCCATGGGATTGGTGCCATCCATCAGCTGGGCAGAAGCCGGTGCGGTCTGGGGCTACTGCATTATCTGGATCTTTATCGAAGACTGGGCCAAGCTGCGGGTGTATAAGCACTTAGAATTCAATACGCCGCGGCATTGGCGCTTTTTGCGCATCTTGAGCAAACCTTTGGGACCGGTCGCGTGAGCGTTGCAGACAGCGTCCAACCTGCCGCTAGGGGCCCGGAAAGCAAGCCTAGCCCCAAGCTTACTCCCGACACCCCCGCATTCTTCTGCTATAGTAAATGTATCATCGGATTCTCTTATATCTTTATTGGAAAGACGCAGGGTTTATCCGGTAGGCGCCCCGAATAGGTACAGAACTTGTCTGCACTTGAGGGGCAATGGCTCGCAGAGGAGAAGGATGCCGTGCAAACGCAATCCGCAGCAGCACCGCAAAAAAATGTGCTCTTGGTGATTTTTGACGGCTTTGGCCTGAATCCCAATCGCGCCTTCAACGGCTGGGCGCAGGCGCGCACGCCGCATCTGGACCACTATTTCGCGAGCTACCCCCATACTGCTCTGCAAGCTTCGGGACGGACGGCAGGCTTGCCTGACGGGCAGTTTGGCAACTCCGAAGTCGGGCACCTGACCTTGGGCTCTGGCCGGGTGCTCCTCCAGGATCTGGTACACATCTCCGAGAGTCTCGACGATGGCAGTTTTGCGAAGATCCCTGCCTAGTCAGATTTTTTGCGCGACCAGAAACGACTCCATCTGTTGGGTATGGTGTCTGACGGAGGGGTTCATTCGCAAATTGCGCATCTGCTTCAGATCTTACCGTTGGTCGTACAGGCGGGAGTGGAGCCCATCGTGCATATGATTACGGATGGTCGCGATACCGCGCCGCAATGCGCAAATCGTTACGCCCGCGCCGTGCTGGATTGTCTTGCGACCTTGGGGCGGGGATGCATCGCGACGGTCTGTGGCCGCTATACGGCAATGGATCGGGCCGGCCACTGGGATCGTACCCAGCAGGCCTGGGAGGCCCTCATCCAGGGTAAGGGTGCAGTGGCAAACGATCCGGTCGCCGCCATTCACGCTGCCTGGAAACGTGGCGAGACCGATGAGTTCATCCAACCCACCGTCATCGGTGATCCAAGCCAACACCGCACGGGTGAGCAGGTCTTTTTCTTCAACTTTCGCTCCGACCGCATGCGGCAACTCAGCGCGACTGTGGGCATGCCAAATTTTGCAAGCTTTGATCGCGGGAGCGAAGGCGCACGCCCGGTGCTCTGCGTGACCTCTTACAACGACGAATTTCCCTTCCCGGTACTCTTCCCGCCACAAATCCCGGAGCAGGTGCTCGCGGAAGTCATCAGCGACGCCGGGCTAGGTCAGTTTCACTGCGCCGAGACCGAGAAATATCCCCACGTTACCTATTTTTTCAACGGCGGACGGGAAGAACCTTTCCCGGGAGAAGATCGCGAGATCATCCCCTCGCCGCAGGTGGCAACCTATGATTTGCAGCCAGAAATGAGCGCGCCGCAGGTGGCGGATCGCGTCATTGCCGCCCTCGAGAGCGGTCACTACGCCTTTGTGCTGGTGAACTTTGCCAATGGCGATATGGTGGGCCACACCGCCAAGACCCCTGCCATTTTGCGCGCGGTGGAGACCCTCGATCTGCAGTTTCATCGGGTCGTGCAGGCGGCAATAAAAGCCGGTTTTACGGTGCTGCTCACCGCCGATCACGGCAACTGCGATGAAATGGTGGATCCGGTAACTGGTTTGCCGCACACCGAGCACACTGTCTACCCCGTGCCTTTCCTGTACATTGGCGAACCTGCCGTGTCTTTGGGGATTGGCCGTGGCATTGCCGATGTCGCCCCCACCGTCCTGCAACTGCTGGGGCAACCTCAGCCCAACGCTATGACCGGGCACAGTATTCTGCTCCCTTCCGATCCTCCAGCCTGACCTTCAACCGCAAGGAGAACACGTATGACCGCAACGGACCGTTTACACGAGATTCATGTGCTGCTGGACCGCCTCAAACAGGATTATCCTGCAGAAATCAATTCCTTTCTGGGCTTTATGGGCAAAGCCGAAGGTAATCCGGCTTTGAGCACAGCCGAAAAGGAATTGATCAACATCGCCCTTTCCGTGGCGGCACAATGCGAGTGGTGCATTGCCTTGCATTGCCGAGGGGCCATTGCCGCAGGCGCGAGTCGTGACGCCATCATGAGTGCCGCTTTCCAGGCCGTGCTCATGCACGGCGGTCCCGCCCTCATGTACCTCGTACCCCTTTCCCAAACCCTCGATGAATTACTTTCGGAGCCTCAGCATGGATAGCACACAGAAACTTGCCCTGTTGCGCGATATGTTGCGTGCCCGCGCCTTCGAGGAGGCCGCGGCCCAAGGCTATGCCGAAGGCAAAATTGCTGGATTCCTGCATCTGTATCCCGGCGAGGAGGCCATTGCCGTTGGGGTGCTGCATGCGGCGGAACCCGGCGACTATGTCGTCAGCACCTACCGCGAGCACGTGCATGCCCTAGTACGCGGCATTCCCGCCCGGCAGATCATGGCCGAGCTATATGGAAAAAAGACCGGGGTCAGCGGCGGTATGGGTGGTTCCATGCACCTCTTCGATCGTGAGCGGCGTTTTCTTGGGGGCTATGCCATTGTCGGCGAGACCTTCCCGATTGCCCTGGGGGCAGCCTATGCCGTGGCCTACCGGCGTCTGCCGGAAGCGGTGATCTGCTTCTTTGGTGACGGCGCGGTCAACCAAGGAACTTTCCACGAGAGCCTGAACATGGCCGCGCTTTGGAAGCTGCCGATTTTGTTCGTCTGCGAGAACAATCACTATCAGATCGGCACGGAAATCCATCGCCATTCCGCGATTACCGACGTCTACAAACGGGCCTGCAGCTATGGCATCCCTGCCGAGCAGGTCGATGGCATGGAGGTACTGGCGGCGCATGCCGCGGCGCAACGCGCCCTGGAGCGGGTGCGCCGCGGCGATGGCCCACAGTTTCTCGAGCTGACCACCTATCGCTTCCGTGGCCATTCCATGGCCGATCCCGGCAGTTATCGGCCAGAGGTGGAGGTAAAGGCCTACGAGGCAGCCGATCCCATCTCTGCCGCCCTGCACGAGGTCCAGCTGCGCTATCCGGGCACCGCGGACTTGGCCGCTGGCGGCAATGACTGCCTGCAGCGCTACAGCGACCACTGTTGCCAAGAGGGTCATCTGGACGAGGCAGCGCTCGCGCGCTTGCAAGCAGAGGTGCAGGCAGAAATCGACGATGCCCGGCGCTTTGCCGAGGAGAGTCCGGAGCCCAGTATGGAAGAGACGCAGGCCATTCTGGCACGCAACCATCGCCTAGAAACCTTGCTGGAGGCCCAAGCATGAGCGAGATCCTCTATTGGCAAGCCCTGAATCAAGCCCTAGATGCCGAGCTTGCCGCCGACGATGCCGTTTTCACCCTGGGCGAGGATGTGGGCCTCTATGGTGGCACCTATCGGGTCAGCGAGGGGCTGATGGCCAAATATGGCGAGTGGCGCGTGCGCGATACGCCCATCTCCGAAAATAGCTTTACTGGTCTTGGGGTCGGTGCGGCCATGCTCGGGCTACGGCCCGTGGTAGAAATCATGACCATCAACTTCGCTCTCTTTGCCATGGATTCCATCGTCAACATGGCGGCAAAAATTCCCTTCATGTCCGGTGGTCAATTTCCCATGCCCCTGACCATCCGCATGCCCGGGGGTATTGCTCGCCAATTGGGGGCACAGCATTCCCAGCGCCTAGAGTCGATGTTCCTGAGCGTGCCGGGATTGCGCATTGCCGTGCCTAGCACGCCTCAGGACGCGTACTGGCAACTGCGGCAGGCCATCCGCAGCGATGATCCGGTGATCGTGCTCGAGCACGAACTGCTCTACTTCAGCAAGGGCGAAATGGATACCCATGCCAGCGCGCCGCCCCTCCATCAGGCGTTGATCCGCCGCAGGGGTCGGGATCTCACCTGTATCAGCTACTCGCGCATGCTGCCTCTCGCCCTGGAGGCGGCGCAAGCGCTGCATGCCGAAGGCATCGAAATGGAGGTCATCGACCTGCGTAGCCTCTCACCCATTGACTGGAGCACCTGCGTCGAGTCCGTTCAGCGCACTCATCGCTGTCTAATTGTGGAAGAAGACTGTCGCTTCGGCGGCGTGGGCGGAGAGCTGGCTGCAGAATTACAGGAGCGCTGCTTCTATAGCCTCGATGCACCGATCCAGCGGGTGGCTGGGCTGGATATACCGACTCCCTTCAACGCGAAGCTCGAGGCGGCGAGCATCCCCCGGCAGGGGGACATTCTGCAGGCCGCCCGCGCTGTGCTCAATCTCGTCCCAGGAGAATCTTCATGAAGCAGCCAATCCTCATGCCGGTGCTTTCCGATACCATGCAAACGGGGCGGCTGACGCGTTGGAACAAATCCGTGGGCGATCCCGTCCACAAGGGCGAGGCGATTGCCGAGGTAGAGACCGACAAGGCGATTCTCGATGTTGAGGCCTTTGCCGATGGTTTCCTTGCCGGCCCCTTGGCACCAGTAGAGGAAGACATTCCGGTGCGCCAGCCCATCGCTTATCTGGTCGATAGCCCTGCGGCAAGCCAGGCTGCGGGGGACTGCGCGACGCTACAGAACGTAGCAGCCAGCACGGGGTCCGCCGCTGCCCTACCCCAAGCCTCTGCGTCTACTGCAGCGCCGCCAACCGCAGCTACTGCACCAGAATCACCTACGCCCACTCCGATGATGCCAGAGAGTGCTTCCGCATCCGTTCCTCCATCTGCTCCACCCGAAACCCCGCGCCCGGCTCCCGCCGCGTCCAGCGCGAGAAATCTGCCACACTCCGCTGTCCGTGCCTCGCCCTACGCCAAGGGTCTTGCCCGCGATCTGGGACTCGATATCGAGCAAATCTCACCGGGTCCCGACGGACAAATACATGCGCGTGAGGTCTTGGCGGCGGCTCTGGCTCCCCGCCCCATTGACCTGCGCTATGGTCCGCCCCATCAAATTGGCAAGCCCAGCGTCCTGCGCGAGGCAGTTGCTCGTAACATGCTGGCGGCAGCTGCAATACCGAGTTTTCGCATCAGTACGCGGGTGGATTTGGATCCGCTACACTCCCAAGGTAAAAAGCTGGGGCTCAGCTTTACCTTGGCGCTCACCCGTGCCTGTGCCCTGACGGTAGCGGAAGATCCCTGGTTCAATGGGGTCTGGACGCCAACAGGCTGGGTCTCGCGGAGTCGGGTCGATGTCGGCATTGCCGTCGATACCGGCGCTGGTTTGATTACTCCGGTGCTACGAGA